>JAHDEH010000044.1:2584-8896 GCA_020628955.1 Alphaproteobacteria bacterium | reverse complement strand
GAACTGACGACCGACCGCTTACAAGGCGGTTGCTCTACCACTGAGCTAATCCGGCATAGATATAATAAGCTAATAAGAGAAGCACTGTAATAATTTAAGTCTTAAAATTTTAAATCTAGTAGTGCGCTAATAACAGCTTATTTAATATATAAGTGAAAATATAATCTTTTTCAAGAAAAATATTCGCTTTTTTATTTTAAATTTTGTGGAGTAACTATATAGCAACATTAAGTATATAATTTTTTATGCACACTCCTTTAAATGCATAGTTTTTATTTCAATGTTAGTCTCAAAATTAGACTTGCTATTTTGAGCATTTACACCAAAAGTTTTAAGAAGCTTGTTCTTTAAGTTCTTTTTTCGATGGCTTAGTTGTTTGAGCTTTTGCCTTCACTTCCATTTTTTTAAGAACTGACTCAGGTAATTTAATGCCTGCCGCTTTGATGAATTTTGCAACTCTGTCAGTTGGTTTTGCACCTTGTGCTAACCAATACTCAATTCTCTCGCTCTTGAAAGTAACGCGTTCTCCGTTTTCTTTATTTAAAAGAGGATTGTATGTGCCAACTTTTTCAATGAAAGCTCCGTCTCTTGGGGAGCGCTCATCTGCGACTACAACTCTATAATAAGGACGTTTTTTTGCGCCACCTCTAGCTAAACGAATTTTTACTGCCATATATACAAAACTCTACTTAATTTTTTCTTCTTTAAATTCAACATGCTTGCGCACTTTTGGGTCATACTTCTTAAAAGACAATTTTTCTGTTAATGTCTTTGGATTACGCTTTTTTACAAGGTAATAACCAGTTCCAGCAGTGCTGACCAGCTTTACTAATAAATTTTTATTTTTCTTTTTAGACACAGCTTTTTAAAACCTTTCTTGAAATATAATTATTTTTTACTAGAACACAAAATATAGCTAATACATTAATTAGTCAAGTTAAAAAATAACATTTTGTAAAAATACTCTAAATTAACCCCAAAAATTTAAAATTTAGGTGGGTTAAGAGCCCCAGCAAGACCGCTTCTCATTAATGACTTTTGGTCCATTTTAGAAGTTTTTTTGAGCATTTTGCTAATTTGAGTATATTGTTTAATCAGCACATTCACCTCTTGCACAGAAGTTCCTGATCCAGAAGCTATTCTTTTCTTGCGCGATGCGTTTAAAATATCAGGTTTTTTTCGCTCTTTAAGAGTCATGGAACACACTATTGATTGCTGAACATCTAGGGCTTTTTCGCCTTTGCTGGTATCGCCTATTTTATTAGTTAATTTGGACATTCCAGGGATCATGCTCATGATGCTACCAAATCCGCCCATTTTTTTAATCATTTTGATCTGATTAATATAATCATCAAGGTCAAACTTGCCTTTTTTTAGCTTTTTTGCTGTTTTTTCTGCTTCTTTTGCATCAATTACGTCAGCTGCTTTTTCTACCAATGAAACAACATCGCCCATTCCAAGTATGCGAGATGCGATTCTTTTTGGATCAAAGCTTTGAAAATCTTCTGGCTTTTCGCCAGTGCTTAAGAATTTGATAGGCTTGCCAGTTACAAAGCGCGCACTAAGCGCAACTCCTCCGCGCGAATCACCATCTATTCTAGACAGAATCATGCCGGTAATATCAAGCGCTTCGTTGAATTTACTTGCTACATTAACAGAGTCCTGTCCTATCATAGAGTCAATAACCAGCAGTGTCTCTGAAGGATTTGCTATTTTCTTTACAGAAGCAACTTCCCCGATCATCTCTTCGTCGATATGTAAACGGCCTGCGCTGTCATAGATCACTACATCATAACCACCTAGGCGAGCTTCCCGGGCGCCTCGTTTTGTAATTTCTAGAGGCTTTTGTCCTTTAATTATTTCAAGAGAGTCTACTTCTATTTGCCTGCCCAGAACTTGCAATTGTTCTTGAGCGGCTGGGCGGTAAATATCCAAAGATACTAATAAAACTTTCTTGTTTTGCTTTTTTAATTGCAGTGCAAGCTTTGCAGACGCTGTGGTTTTACCACTTCCTTGCAGTCCTGCTATCAAAATAGCTGCAGGTGGTGTTTGCTGCAAGTTAAGCTCTGATTCACCTTCTTTTGGCGATAATATATTTTCAATTTCGTCATTAATTATCTTAACCACCATTTGCCCAGGCGAAACGGATTTGATAACTTCTTGACCCAAAGATTTTTCTTTTACTTTAGCAATAAATTCACGCACAACGGGTAGTGCAACATCAGCTTCTAAAAGCGCGATTCTAATATCACGCATTGCAGAGTCTATCTGGCTAGAGCTAAGGCTACCTGTGCTTTTTATTTTATCAAAAATTCTATTAAAATTTTGACTTAACGATTGAAACATATTTTTATTTTTGAATTTTATATAAAAAACGAATATAGGCATTTATACCCATATTCGTTTATAAACTTTAACGATTAATATCTCAAGTAATTACGAATTACAAGATATAATTTTCCAGTATTATCTATTAATTGATAATTTACATTCTCTTTGATGGATAGTATTTTTGGCTTACTGCTGTAACCACCATGCTCATTTTGTACAAATTGATATAATTCTCCATTTGAAGCTATTACATTAATAGTATTTTTACCAGCTAACTTGCTAACAAATGCCTGCTGAAAGTAGGTTGGCTTTGCTTTTCTAGCTTTTTTATATGATTCAGAAATTAAGTCACCAATCCATTTCACTTGGCCATTTTGCATATTTACAGCAGCAATTTGCCTTGCATTTGTTGTTACATACAAACTATTGCCAAGTATTTTCATAGATTGAATATCTTCTGCATCAATTTGCCAAGTAGGCAGGCCAGTATTTAGATTGATTTTAACCAATTTACCCTGGCTAGTGGCAATATATGCGTGTCCTTTATTAGTCAACGGCGTGGTTAAGATGATTTCTTGGTTTAGTCCTGGATTGACAACACTCTTTTCAATCTCTGTCAAATAATAGCGCCATTTTTCTTCGCCGCTATTTGCATCAAGCGCTACAAACTCACCTGAGCTATAGTTGATTAATATTTTATCACCAACTATTACAGGGTCTACATTATCTTTGATAGCTATTTTTTCTGGAGCTGTTTCATGCGCCCAAATTAAATTCCATGAATTATGGTTAAATGCAATTGTCTGGTTGCTAACAGTTTGAACAATTACATTGTTTTTATAAATTACTGGTTTAGTTCTGACTATATCTGGAAATTTTTTTCTCATAATTTCATCGCCATTTACAGCGTCAAGTACGAATAAGTAACGTGATCCATTAGTCACATATAATTTATTATCCCTATATGTAATGCCGCCAGATTTGAATGTACTTAAAGATTCGCCAGCTAGCTTTACTTTCCAGATATTTTTATTTTTTGTAGTAGAAAAAGCTGAAACATTACCTTTTTTATCAACATTATATATAACATCTGCATGCATAATCGGCTTGCCAATGATATTGCCCTGAGATAGTCTGTGATAGCTTCTGCTTTTATTAACAAAAACATGTTTTGTTCCATCTAGCGTAATATACTCTTTGCTGGTTGCATCTAATTTAGTAGTGAGATCAATTAATTTTCTGACTCTTGTAGTTCCAATGTAATCACAGGATGATATAATTAAACAAGCCAAAATTATTACTGAAAATTTCTTCATTTTAAATACCTTTTTTATTTATAGTTCTGCAATTATTGCTTTAATTTGATTTTTTATTATCTGCGGTGCATCTTTATTATTACTAATAAATGCATTTGCCATTGTTTTTGCTTTTTCTAAATCGCCTTTTTCCCTAGCGTGCAAAACTCGAAACAGAGTGAGGCTTGCATTAAATGGTCCAGCTGGTTCATGTCCATATAGTAACTGCTCTAATTTTTTACTTTGTTTATCATTTAATTGCTTGTTTGTCATTGCATATGATATCCATAACAACTTAGCGTACTGTTTTGATATTACAGAATATCCAGATTGATTTATAATATTTTCAAGTTGCTCAAATGCATCTTCCAATTTATTATTTTTTATGTACAGGGTAGCAATTTTGATAGCAGCAATTTCTTGTTGCTTGAAGCTATTTTCACCTTCTATTTTTTGTAGTTTTGCTATAGAATCTTGTATATGTTCACTGAACTGCAGAACGCTAATCAACACATCGCTATTTTGCGCCTTGTTCTCTTCTTTCTTATCGTCCCATAAATTTTTTGCAAAAAATAATACAACAATAACGGTCGCAGCTATAATTAATTTAGGCAAAACCGTGCGAAAATTATTGATTCTTTTTTCAAATTTTTCTTCATCTAAAACTTCGTCTAACAAATCAGACATTTAAATACCATCTTTAATTATCATTTAAAAGGATAATACATGCTTATTTAATTTTATTCAAGGTGCAATACATAATTTTTAAAATTTTATCAATTACAAAATAATAGTATCTCTATATTTAAAGACCATTGTTACTGTTGTGCCTTTGCCTGGTTTACTCTTAATAATAAATTTACCATTCATAAGCTCAACTAATTTTTTGGTAAGTGGAAGACCAAGTCCAGTTCCTTCATATTTTCTGCTATGTTTATTATCTACCTGTCCAAAAGATGAAAGTGCTTTTGGTATGTCTTTTTCGCTCATACCAATGCCGGTATCCTCAACAATTGCATAAACTAATTTTTTCATTTTATCCTGTTTGATGGATAAAGTAACGCTGCCATTTGAAGTAGTAAATTTCACTGCATTAGAAAGTAAATTTAAAAAAGCTTGTTTTAATCTTTTTGGGTCAGCTATAATAATTACGTGCTTACTTGGGAAGTCTTCAATTAAATTCACCGATGCGCTATCGGCCCTCGGTCTTACTAGCCTCATGCTAGAAGAGGCTAATTTATTTAAATCTAGCTCTACTTTGTCAACGGTTAATCTGTCTGCAGAAGCTTTAGAAAAGTCAAGTATATCATTAATGACAGCAAGCAGGTGCTTACCAGATTGATTAATGTCTGCAACATATTCCTTATAGTTTTTATTTAATATTTTGCCATAGGTTTCTGCAGCCATAATTTCCGAAAATCCAATAATTGCATTTAGCGGGGTTCTTAGTTCATGACTTGTCTTGGCTAGGAATTCTGTTTTCGCACGACTTTCCATCTCTGCTCTTTTGATCGCCCTTTGTAGCTCTCTGTTGCTTTCAAACTGTTTATTAATAATTTTTTGTGCATAGTTGGTGTTATACATAACGATTATGAAAAACACAAAAAACACAATAATAAATGATATGAATATCCTCTTCTCAAGATGCGTAATATAATTCCATTGCTCGGTGATATCTGATGTTATTTCAAACATTCCAGAGACCCTATAGCCATCATCTGGCATAGAAAATATTGGCACATATGTAGTGATGAAAGATTTATAATCTTGGTCATTATTTATGTCGGTCGTAATTACGTTTGCTTTGAGTGAGCTTGAAATTTTACCCTTAAAAGCGGCATTTATTGCAAAATCCGAAACATAATCCTCCAAGAAATAATGATCTAAATTATCCACTATATTTTTATAGATAAAATTCGTTTCCTGTTTTTTTATTGCAATAATACTATCATCTTTATTGATGAATATTTTATTAGCATTGCTGTCATATATTGTGATATATGCATCATATTCTTCTAAAAATGAATCGGTTTGCCGAATAAAAGTCAGAAAATCTGGGTCTTGGAGTAAATTTTTATAATGATTATTGTTTATTTTTTTTATAGCGGTTAAATTATTATTCCAAATGGATTTTTTATAAATATCTGCAAGGTGTCTATTTTGAGATTCTGATTGTTCTAGGATGATTTTTTCTATCATAAAATATCGATATAATATAATACTGGCTATTATGTTTAAAAATAGGCCAATAAATGATAATCTGATTATATGTTTATTTTGTATCATATTTTTTATTTAATGTAGATCAAGTATTGTGAATTTAATTAAAGTCCTGCGCGAGATGACGAGTGAGTACTATATACGGGTAGGTTCACTATGACAATAAAACTGCATAAACTTGATTAAATTCACAATAAAATCTATTTCTTTTTATAGTTTTTAAATATACAAGATAACAGATTCAATTTTACTATTCCAGTATAAAGAAAAAATGAGACTGTTTTTTTGAAAAATTTATTGGTCAGCTGTAAAAAAAATCGTAGGCATAAGGCGGCAAACTGCATCAATGTACCAATGAGGTAAAAAACTTATACTCGGTTGAGGTAAAAAGCGTCATTGCGAATGAGGCATAGCCGAAATGTGGCAATCTCTTAAGAAGGAATTCAAACGGCAGTTATCACCACGC
>JAHDEH010000044.1:0-2484 GCA_020628955.1 Alphaproteobacteria bacterium | reverse complement strand
GATCTATCCTATCAATTTCTGCATGGTCAC
This sequence comes from Alphaproteobacteria bacterium, assembly GCA_020628955.1. Taxonomy (GTDB): domain Bacteria; phylum Pseudomonadota; class Alphaproteobacteria; order Rickettsiales; family Rickettsiaceae; genus Megaera_A. The sequence continues at coordinate 2,454 of JAHDEH010000044.1, read as the reverse complement.
GCCAATATCTGCAGGTGAATCTGAAACTGTAACTCCTGCGCTTCTCAAAGCTTCCAGCTTGTCTTCGGCAGAGCCTTTTCCGCCATCAATAATTGCACCAGCATGACCCATGCGTTTTCCTGGGGGGGCCGTAACTCCTGCAATAAATCCAACGGTTGGTTTTTTGATTTTTGAATGTTTAATAAATTCAGCAGCTTCTTCTTCTGCGCTTCCACCAATTTCACCAATCATTACTATTGCCTCAGTTTCCTCATCATGCAAAAATAAGTCAATACAATCGATAAAGTTAGTTCCGTTAATTGGATCACCACCAATTCCAACGCATGTAGATTGGCCGAGCCCAACCGCACTTGTTTGCGCAACTGCTTCATATGTAAGTGTGCCAGAGCGCGACACAATCCCAATTTTACCTTTATTATGAATATGGCCAGGCATAATACCAATCTTGCATTCTTCTGGAGTAATCACGCCAGGGCAGTTTGGTCCAACTAGTCGGCTCTTTGAGCCTATAAGTGCTCGCTTAACACGCATCATGTCAAGAACAGGAATTCCTTCTGTGATGCAAATAATCAGCTCAATACCAGCATCAATCGCCTCCAAAATCGAATCAGCTGCAAATGGCGGTGGCACATATATAACACTAGCATTTGCTCCAGCCACATCTTTTGCCTCTTGAACGCTGTTGAAAACTGGCAATCCCAGATGTTGTTGCCCCCCTTTACCAGGCGTAACTCCGCCAACCATTTTGGTTCCATATGCAATGGCCTGCTCACTGTGAAATGTTCCTTGCGCGCCAGTAAAACCCTGGCAAATTACCTTTGTTTCTTTATTTATTAAAATAGACATTATTTTTATCTCCGATATTTATATAGAATTATACTGCTTTTACAATTTTTTCTGCTGCGTCGCCAAGATCATCGGCTGCAATTATGTCCAGTCCAGAATTTGCAAGTATCTCTTTACCAAGTTCAAAATTAGTACCAGCAAGACGAACTACTAACGGCACATTAACGCCAATTTCTTTTGCAGCTGCAACTATTCCTTCAGCAATAATATCACAGCGCATAATCCCGCCAAAAATATTCACTAATATCCCTTGCACAGCATCGTCCGATAATATAATTTTCAGCGCTTCCGTAACTCGCTCCTTGGTTGCTCCGCCACCAACATCCAGGAAATTAGCAGGCTCCGCGCCGTGCAATTTAATTATGTCCATTGTAGCCATCGCAAGACCAGCACCATTAACCATGCAACCAATATTTCCATCCATCCGCACGTAGCTCAGCTCATTTTTTGCAGCTCTGGCTTCTAGCGGATCTTCTTCGTCCTCATCCCTCATATTTTCTATATCTTTTTGACGATATATTGCATTTTCATCAAAATTCATTTTTGCATCAAGAGCCAGCAAATCACCCTTGTCTGTCTCTACTAATGGATTAATTTCAATTTGTGAGGCATCTGTTGCCATGAATGCATCATAAACAGATTTGGTGATTTTCATCATTTGTTTTGCCTTATCGCCGCTAAAACCAAGACCTGCAGCAATTGTTCTGCAATGGAAGCCTTGAATTCCAGTTGCTGGATCCACTGAAATTTTTATGATTTTTTCTGGAGTGTTTTCTGCAACTTCTTCAATGTCAACGCCTCCTTCTGTTGAGGCCATAAAAGTAACGCGGCTAAGAGCGCGGTCAAGCACCAGGCTGAAATAATATTCTTTTTCAATGTCACATCCTGACTCTATATATACTCTGCGTACTATCTGGCCTTCTTTGCCTGTTTGGTGAGTAACCAAATTCTTTCCAAACATTTCGATTCCTGCTTGCAAAGCTTCCGTATGATCCTTCATTACTTTAACGCCACCAGCCTTGCCTCTTCCACCTGCATGTATTTGAGCCTTTACTACATATAGATCAGCAGAAAAATTCTTCATCATCTCCTCTAGCTGCTCTTTGCTGAGCGCAACTATGCCATGCGAAGTTGGAACTCCATATTTATTTAAAATTTCTTTTGCTTGATATTCATGAATATTCATGTTTGACCACCTTATTATTTAAATTATTCCATCACTAGAATAAATAACTAAGTTCATGAAGTAAAGCAAAAGAATAGCAATTATTAAAGTTTTTTACTAATATTTTTTAATGAAATCACTCTCTATCTCTCAGCACTTTCGCAAGCAGATCAATTAATTGACATCTTTCAGCTTGCGATAAAACATCCAGCATTTCGCTAATTGGCATAATAGATGAATGATTGTTTTTAACAGATTCAAAAGGATCTGCGCCGAATTTGATTAATTTCATTATTCCGTCAAAATTTTTGCGCTCTGCAACTTACATATAAGCTTCAAATTTAGCTCGGTTTGTCCTTTGAGTAATTTCTATTTATGATATAGTGAATTTAACTGAAGTTTAGGTGAGAATGACGAGTGAGTACTATAAATAATAGGCGAAC
>JAHDEH010000043.1:5029-9227 GCA_020628955.1 Alphaproteobacteria bacterium | reverse complement strand
TAAAAAGGCTGGATTAAATTTTGAGCAGAAAGAGGCGCTTAGCTATATGATGCTGATAAGTTTGGCTCAAGATCATTAGTTGATATACAAAGGCAGAAAGAGGGCTGGGCTAGAGATGTAGCTATATGTTTATCAAATAAGCAGATTAAGGAAGGGGTTGCGATACTTGATCAAAGCAATAAAATTAACTGGAGTCGCGATAGTGATAAATCTATTGATTCTATAGTAAAAGAGTGGAGCAAAAGTAAGTTTGAAGTAAAGGATAGATTGGTTATTGCTGTAACTAATGAGAATGTAAATGCTATAAATAATAAGATACGCAACTCTTTAAAGCAGCAGGGTATGCTTACTGGTAAAGAATATTTGATTATAGGCCATAATCAGGTAGATATAATCCATAAGCAGGGTGAGAATACAGAATATATAGCTAAAGACTTGCCAAAATGTTTTATGAGCGGCGATAGGGTAGTATTTAGCCAGAGTGATAAAGCTCTTGGTATTAATAATGGGGAGTTTGGCACTATTGTGCATGCGGCAAAAGATAAATTTACTATAGAGATGGATGATGGCGATAGAGGAGCAAATGGTAAAGAAATAGCACGATTTTTGGAAGGGGCGCGGTGATATTGAGAATTAAAATTGTTTGGTGAAGGATAATAGATTGATCGCATTTAAGGCGCAAATTATTATTATTTTAGCAACCTTGAATTAAATTTATGTTATTTTAAAGATATTTTTTTTATTACATTTACATTTTGTTTTAATATGTATAAAGTTATATATATCAAGTGCTTAAAGACCTATATTTACAGGAAGTAAAAGTATTTTAATCTTAATTTTATAATCTTACTATAGTTGTTAACTATAAAGTTCTTGCTACTATTAATGATTTAGTAGTATCCTGAGGTTGCAGTTTTATTGTAAGTAATAAAAATAGGAGAATGGTATATTGAGGTACTGGCACTTATATATAATATTAATTATATTAAATTTAAATTATGCATATGCACAAGATAATTGTTTTAATATTAAAGAGATAAAGTTAGTTGGAGCTAGCAGCTTAGTCAAAAAGAAGGGTCATAAAATAATACGTCAGTATGAGGGCTTGTGTTTAAGTGGCAAAGATATCGCCCTGTTGATTAGGAAATTAAGCAACCACTACACTCAAATCGGCTATATTACAACTAGAATTCAAGTCAAACCACAAAATTTAACACAAGGCAGTTTGATTCTATATGTCAGAGAAGGAACAATTGAAGAAGTAATGATGCTTGACAGCGCACAAAAATTAACCCCTTTTCTGCCGCTTAAAAAGCAAAAAATATTATCACTTAGGGATATAGAACAGGCATACGATCATTATGGTCGCCTTAAGTCAAACAATGTAAATATAGATATTAAACCCGGCAGCAAGAAAAATACTTCTAAAATTATTATAGATAATAAGAAAGAAAAAATTTGGCATATTCGTAGCGGTATTGATAATTCTGGTTCAAAGCAGAAGGGAAAAACAATTGCAAGTAATAGCTTTGCTATTGATAATGTATTTGGTTTCAACGAGTCATATAATATATCTTTAAAGAAATCTCTGGCAGACCCGGGTGAGCGTGGCAGCGACACAAAAAGCGCATCTTTCTCTATACCATTTGACTATAATGAGGCCTCGTTTAATTATAATATTCATAAGGATTATGACAAATTATATGAAAAAGGAGTAATGTATCTAAACAGAGGGTACAGCGAAATTTATAATGCTGGACTAAACAGGATTATACACAGAAATGGTAAAAGTAAAACTATTGGCACAATAAATTGTGGTAAAGAGATATATGAAAATTATTTAGATCAAATTAAAACAAATATTTCATCATACAAAATAAATAAATTTAATGTTGGCATATCACATCAAAATAGCATAGGTAGCAACATTGTCTCACTAGGTTTTAATTATACATTTGGTACTAACCGAGCTTTTTATAATAAATTTGAAGATAAGGCGGTGCCGGATAAGCAATTCGAGAAAGTAAATTTTGATGCATCTATTATACATTTTTTACCACTATATGTTAATTCAAGAGCTTCTCAGTTTAGAGTTAATGTATTTGGTCAATATAGCAAAGATATGTTAGTGGCTAGTGAAAAATTTTCATTAGGAGGTAAAAATACGGTAAGAGGTTTTCAAGATTATAGCGAATCTGGAGAAAATGGCATCGTAATGCGTAATGAATTTGTAACATATCCAAAATTTATACCAATGCAAGATTCTGCAATAGGCAGTCATTTATTTGGAGATTTTAGTGTATTTGCTGCATTTGATATGGGTGCAGTTAGATGTCAGCAAGAGCAAGGAAAAACAAGAAATTTTATGTCTGGTTTTGCGGCAGGAGTTAGGAATTCTGAAGGTTTGTTGGATATGGAATTTGTAGTTGCTAAGCCACTAAAAGCTCCTGGTAAGTTTAAAAACAGGGCTGTGTTTTATTTTAATGTTGGAGTAAATTTATGATAAGATGTAACATATTGAAGTTATTGGGATATGCAAAGCATACATTAGTGCATTTTTTATCAATTTCTATAATTTCTTCTAATTGTTTGGTTTCGTATAGCCTTGCATCTAATACTGGAATTACTCCAGATGCTTCAGTTCCTGGGAATAAGGCTTATATGGATACATCTGCAAATGGCACAGTTGTTGTGAATATTAACAGGCCAAATAATGTAGGTGTTTCGCATAATCATTTTATAGACTATAATGTCAGCAGAAACGGAGTTATTATTAATAATAGCCCAAAGCAAGATCTCTCCAAAATCGGTGGTATTGTTGCTGCAAATTCTAATTTAGTAAATTCTGCTAAAACTATTATTAACGAAGTAACATCTGGCCACAAATCTAATATTCATGGTACGCAAGAAATATTAGGAAAAACTGCTAATTTAATTTTAGTAAATCCAGGTGGATTTAATATTAATGGATCAGACTATATTAATACTCAAAATGTTACAATTTCCACCGGTAAAGCGCAGCTAAATAAAATAGGAGAGCTAGAAAAATTCATTTTGGATAGAGGGAAGGTTGTTTTTGAGGGCAAAGCTACAAACTCAAAAAACCTTGAGTATTATGACATCATAGCACGCTCAGTATTAATTAATACAGCAATTCATGCTAAGGAAAAAATAGAGATCAAAGTAGGAACAGGTGAGTATGATGTTAAACAGAAAAAATTTACCACAAAATCAAAGAAAGGAAATAAACCGTTATTGTCAATTGATTCATCAAAACTTGGTGGATTGTATGCAGGCAAAATTAAAATAGTCAGCAGCGAAGAAGGTGTTGGAGTTAATTTGCCAGAGATGATGACAGACCTAGATTCTATAGAAATAGATAGCGAAGGTAACTTAACACATAGCCATATCAAATCTGCAAAAAATATTCATTTAAAGTCTAGAAGCGGTAAAATAAGGGCAAAGGATAATAAAAAAATACATGCAGCAAATAACATAAACTATAAAGCTAAAGGTAATATTAGGATTGGCAAAAATTCTGAAATCAAGGCAAGTAATTTGGATATGCAAGCTGATGTTAATATAGATAATTTCGGTAACTTAATAATTGATAATGGAGCGCAAATACAAGCTAAAAAAAATATAACAAATAATGGTATTATTTTATCAAATAAGAAAAATATTGGTATTAAGGCAGGAAATAAATTGCACAATAAAGCTATAATAATTAATAATTATGCCAATATTGATTTTTTAAAAAGCAAAGTAATTGACGATGATTTAATAAATCAATTATTTAAATATGCAAAAAATAATGCTGTAAAAAAATTAGATTCAAAAAATTTAAATAGTGATATTGAAATATTACAAAATAATTCAAATAAAATATTATATGATTTGCTTATCAATGCTGGTGTTGGCGTATTAAATGAAGGCAAAATAATATCGGGCAGCGGTATTAATTTTACAGGTAATAGCAATATTAAAAATACAAATAATGGCTATATAGAAAGTAATAATTCTATTGATTTAAATATTAATGGCGATTTAAATAATGAAGGGAATATAGAATCTCTGCAAGATAAGATAACACTTCAAACTATAAAAAATATAAGCAATGAAGGTATTATTAAGTCGCTACTTGACATCGCAATAGATACAAAATCATCTGCAATTAATTCTGGAGCTATAGTGGCTG
>JAHDEH010000043.1:0-4929 GCA_020628955.1 Alphaproteobacteria bacterium | reverse complement strand
TAACTAAGGTCAATAATTTCAACAATAGCGGTAATGTAAATGCTGCTATGGATGTTGATATCACTGCGCTTGGTGCGGTAGATAATTCTGGTAAAATCATTAGTAGGGATTCACTTGTTAGGATTAAAGGCGATAAGGAATTTAGCAATAGCGGCAATGTACAAGCTGAGCAAGACATCGCAATAGATACAAAATCATCTGCAATTAATTCTGGAGCTATAGTGGCTGGCAATGGCTTGAGTGTAAATGCGTTTGGCAAGATAGCAAATACCGAAAATGCGTTTATACAAAGTAAAGGATTGCTGCAAATTGACTCGCAAGATAAGCTGGAGAATAGTGGCACTATTATATCCACAGATAATGCTGTTAAGATTGCGTCTGCACAAGGAATGGATAATGCTGGCGATATTAGCGCAGCGAAAATGCTTGATCTGCAAATTACTGGCGATGCAAATAGTAGCGGGCAATTAATTAGCAAAACAGAGAATATATCGCTAACTAAGGTCAATAATTTCAACAATAGCGGTAATGTAAATGCTGCTATGGATGTCAAGGTAGATGTAGCAGAAAATTTTAAAAATAATGGCGGTATAGAATCAGGTGTAGATAGTAAGATTACTTCAGGTAAGCTAGTAACAAATAATGGTAATATTACCTCAAAAAATAATGCTGTTATTAAATCTGAAGAAGAGTCTTTTTTTAATAATGGCAATATTGCCTCAAAAAATAATCTGGATATTAATGCTGCAAAAAAATCTGTAAATAGTGGTTCCATCATTGCTGATAACATAACTCAGCAAGTAGCAGATGGAGTATTTAATACTAAAACAGGAGAAATCAATGCAAACAAGTTTACTATTAAAAAGAGCAAAGAGTTTGTCAATGAGAATTTGGTTAGCGCAAAGGAAATAGATGCAACTCAGCAAGTAAAGAAAATACATAATGCAAAAGGTGCGGTGATTCAAGGCGATGTGTTTAAAGTAAAAACACAAGAATTGAAAAATGAAGGAAAAATTAATGTTACATCGTTGGTAAATGTGGCCACAGATAAGTTGATTTCAAAGGGAGAAATTAAGTCTGAAGGTGATGCTAAATTCAAAATAAAAGAAAAATTTGTTAATGATGGAGATTTGGAGGCCAAGAATAATTTGAATTTAACAGCTCCGTCTATTGTCAATAATAAAAAAATAAAGTCAAATAAAGTAAACATGGGCGCCACGCATGGCAAAATGGAAAATAATGGTCTAATTCAAGGTAATACAAAGCTAGAAACAAAATCTGCAGGTCCTACCAATAATAATGGTTATATGCTGGGAGGAGATGTGGATATCACGGCCCTGGAAGTAAACAATAAGAAGGAAGTTTTTGCTAAAAATAAAATGGTGCTAGAAGCAAATAAAATCAATAATCATGATGTAATAAATTCTGCAGATACGGCATGGGTTAAAGGGCAAGTTAATAATGCAAAAAATGCTGTGCTGGCTGGTAAAAATAAGCTAGATATTGAAGGAAAAACTGACAATAGCGGCACCATAATCTCTGAAAAATTAGTGCAAATCGATGCAAAAAATCAAGATGTTAATAATGCAGAAAACGCCTTGATTGCAGCAGAAGATGGCGATGCTTTGATTAAAAGTAAGAATTTCAATAATAATGGAACTACGAATGTTAAAAAAACATTAACCACTAATCAATCAGGAATATTGGTTAATGGCCCAAAGGGCATGATTGCAGGAAATACTGTGAAAATAAATGCCCAAAAAGGCACAAGAAATAAAAATCTTTTGCTGGCAGGTCATAGAATGGAGCTGACTTCTCCCGAGGGCGATTTAGTCAATAAAAAAGATATTATTCAAGAAGGCGCAGGTGGGCTATACATCAAAGCACAAAATCTAAAAAATAATAGGGGGTATGATATCAGGAGAGCCAAAGAAAGTGAAGTAGATCATTTTCAACCGCAGAAAAGCTTGCAAACAACTAATCAAAGAAGAATAAATAACTGGAAACATGGTTTTTATGGTGATGGTAATAATCATAGTGCTGGCACAAGATATATTTATTTTAATGAATATCAAACTGTTGGAGGAACTCATAAGCCTTATTTTAAAGCAAAAAACACTGATATTTATGAAAAATTATGTAAAGATGATAAAATAAATAGTATTTCTCCAGTAACACCTGCTATATATTCAAAAAGCTATATTAATTTCAATATAAAATCACTGATTAATCAAGGTGGTAATATCAGTGCACTAAATAATATTAGGATAGAAGGAGGTAATTTAGATAATAATGATATTGTAGCTAATAAATTAATATTTAATAAGCATAAAATATTTATTCAAAGCTATTGGTCAAAGAGGGTTGATGGAGCTAATAGAGATGTTTGGCATGATGACAGATATAGAGATCGTCCATCTTACTTCACTCGTGAAGAAATAAGTCGTATCCCCTCTATAATTCAGGCTGGCCAGGCTATTTCAGGCAATTTAGCTGGTAACATAACTAATGGATCTCCGCAAAGTGGTGGTAATAAACCAGTGAATTTGCCGGCTAATGGAATGCCGCAAATTGCCAAGCATAACTACGACAATCCAGGCAAGAATGAGTCGCTTGCTGATTTTGCATATCGCAATGCCAAAACAGCATATAGAACAAAGTCGACCGTTGCTCCGCAAAAAGCTTCGATGTCTGATGCTAATTTGCAAAATTTGGCAAAGGCTACATTGGTTTCAAGCAAAGCGCCGGCAGTACAAAAGCAAGAAATGGGCTCTAAGCATGCAAAGCAATATGCAGAGCAAGTGCGAAGTTTCAAAGAAGATTCTGATTGGCTAGTGCCATTCTTGCATGAGCAAATATGGGAGCAGCAAAATATTCCATTATTTGAAAAAATTGTAAATTCCAGCAACAAGGTGCCTGGCATGAATGCTGATTCATCTAAAAAAGGAAATGCTATTAAAGTAGATATAAACAATCAAAAGCAAGACACATATTGGCTAGCGCCATCCGCGCCTCAGCAATATTGGGCAATGGAAACTTCGCCGCTATATACCGACCCATCTGTTTATTATTCAACGGATAATTTTATCAATCGCATAAAAAACTACAATCCCAAAAAAGATTATACGCAAAGGAGTCAAATGAGGTTCCTAGAGCAGCAATATCATGATCTGACTGGCCGCATTGACACTGGCAAGGATTTGCATAAAAAATTAAACAAAATGGCAGATGCAGGCGTAAGGGCTACAGATAAAATAGAAAATTATCAGCCAGGTCAAGATCTGTCGCTCGAGCAAATAGCAAGTTTGAACGAAGATGTGATGCTGCCAGTTGCAATAGAAATAGATGGTCAGCAACAGACAATACTGAAAATGTATCAAGCCAAGAAAAATCAAGGCAAAAATCCAGTCAGTGGCATTGTGGCAACTCAGGTAGATTTGGTTGCAGGTAATATAGATAATGAATCTAATATAATTGGCCGCGATGTTCGCACTCATTCAAAGCAAAACACAACCAACAGAGACGGCGGTGCTATAGTCGCCCAGAGTTCGCTGCAAATAGACTCAGAAGGTAATTTATATAATGTAGGGTCCGACATTAAGAGTGGGGGAAATCTTGGAATAAATGTAGCAGGTAATTATGAAAATACCAGAAAAAGCAAGCGTATTGGTGATGCCAAGAATCACATAACGCTAATAGAGCGCGGTGCAACGCAAAGCTCTGCTGGCAAAACAATAATGAATATTGGCAGCAATTATATTTCCAAAGGATCGAGCGCGTCATCGGGCGGCGACTTTGATGCAAACGTGCATGGCTCTGCTATTTTCCAAACTGTTAATGAATCCACAGCCCATGACGTAACCCATGATTCACAAAATTTCACGCGCAGCAATAAAAACAAGCACCACACAAGCATCCTTAAAGCCGGTGGTGATGTGAATTTAAATATTGGCGGCGATCTTGGCGTGATTGGCAGCGTGATAGAGGCCAAAAAAAATGCAACAACAAAAGTCGGCGGCAATAGCTATATCGTCAGCGAAATTGATAGCGAATCTTCTTCCTATAGCCACCACAGTGAAGGAACAGGATTTTTTGGAAATTCAACATCAAGCGGTGGCTCAGGCAGCTCCCGTAAAGATGTGCTAGTTGGGGCAAGCATTCGTGCAGGTGGAACTAATATAATCGAAACAGCGCAAGAATTATTGATGCAAGGAGCCAACATACACGGCGAGCAAGGAGGGCTGGTGAAAGCAGGCAAACTCTCGATGAAAAGCACAGGGCTTGCAGACCACAGCTCAAGCAGTAGCTACGATCATGGCACTTTCATAAATTCTGGCAGCGCAAGGGGGCATAGCGGCGTCAGCCAAGTGCTCAGTGATTTAAGCGGCGGCGTTCAGATGAAGATTGACTCTGCGGATATAAATATAGATACTTTAAGAGAACAGCATAAATTATATGGAACCTTTGGCGCAAAATTTGGCAAAAATTCACATACCGACCACACGCCAGGCTGGGCTGAAAATATCACCGCAACATCAGAGATCAAATACAACCCAGTAACAAACTCTTATGAATCGTGGAACGAAAGCTATAAGAGCCTAACACCTGGGTTTGCGACAGTAGTTGCAATAGGTGCTGGCGTTGCCACAATGTGGGCAGGAGGATATGGAGCGTTTGCTGCAGCACCGGCAGCTGGTGCCGCTGCGCCGACTATGGCGGCGACGATGTCAACAGCAGCAACTGGTGGAATGCTGGCATCTGCTGCTGGCATGGCGTCGGTGAATGCAATAAATATGGGGTTGAATAATCAGTTTGACCCAGGCCAAGTAGTTGCCGATCTTACAAAACCAAAGGCGCTGAAGCAAATAGCAGTTGCAGGAGTCACGGCTGGTGCGGTAGCAGGAGTGGCGCAAAGTTTGGGAGTAGCGA
>JAHDEH010000042.1 GCA_020628955.1 Alphaproteobacteria bacterium | reverse complement strand
GGATCTAAGAATTTTGAAAAAGTCATTCTACTAAATTTTTGTACGTTATTTGTATATATGCCCCAATTATAACTGTACAGCCGCGCAATGTCAAGCGTTTGAAGCTAAAAAAACTTAGATATTATTTTATGAATCATAATTTGCTCCAAAAGAAACTACGTTTACTAGTTCCTCTGCCTACCACTCTCTTGCTAGCTTCTTTTTTCTAAATTTGCAGTGTGCTTATACCAACAACAGGCCTACTATCTATACCTAGATTACTCCCTACAGAACCAGATCTAGGTCTTGCTCTTACTTTTACAGATTGTCTTTTGATTGCTGCATCATCACGTATTTTTTTCTTTTTTTGTAAAAATTCTTCCTGTGTAAAATTCTTTAAAACCAAGTTATTTATATATCGCTTTTCCTATGCTTTACTTTATTTTCTCTATATCATTCCAGGTTTTTTTCTTAACTATATAAAAAATAACAGTGAAGAACAGCAAGAACATAAAAATTTTCAGGCCCATAGATTTTCTATGCTCCATCTCTGGTTCTGCTGCCCACTGCAAGAATATAGTTAAATCACGCGCCATTTGATCTACATTAGATTCTGTACCATCCATATACTCAACTTGTCCGTCAGACAAAGGTGCAGGCATTGCTAGTTGCCCCCCTTCAAAATACGGATTGTAATGTAAACCTTCCATTAGTTTTACGTATCCCGGAGCCTCTTCATAGCCTGTAAGTAGCGAATATAAATAGTTAGCGCCATCATGACGCGCCTTAACCATCAACGATAAATCTGCAGGATATGCACCATTATTAGACGCCCTAGCCGCTTGCTCATTTGCATATGGCGAAACGAATTTATCTGATGGCCTTGCCGGCCTGTCAAACATCTCGCCGTTATCATCTGGGCCGTCAGTAACTGTTTTTTCAGCGGCAATTGCTTTAATTTCAGTTTCCGTGAAGCCTATATCCTTTAAGTTTCTGTAGTATAAATGATTCAACCCATGGCATGCAGAACATACTTCCATATATACTTGCGCGCCTCTTTGTGCTGCTTGTCTGTCGAAGGTTCCAAAAAATCCTTCAAATGGCCACTTCATTTGCTTTGGCTTTCTTGTTTCACCACCAGCGAGCACTACACTTGAAGTGCCAATCAGCCCTATTATCAAAGTTAGTAAAAATTTATTTTTATATCCCATCACCATGTTTCCAGTAAATATTTATAAATTATCGTATATTTCTTCTTTTTTACCTTCTGCATTTTCCATTTCGTAAGGAATTGGCAGAGTTTTTTCAAAACGTGCAATTACTGGTAAAATGATTAGAAAATGGAAGAAATAATAAGCAGCAGCAAGCCTGCTCACTGTCAAGTAAGGTTCTTCTGCTGGCATTCCGCCAACATAACCAAGTACTAAGCAATCCACTATAAAGAGCCAAAATGCCCATTTATACATTGGTCTGTAATTTGCGCTTCTGACTGGTGAGCGATCAAGCCAAGGCAGGAAAAATAATATTAATATACTACCAAACATCAAAATAACACCGCCGAGCTTAGATGGCACAGCTCTGAGTATTGCGTAAAATGGCAAGAAATACCATTCTGGAACAATATGCGCAGGCGTCACTAGCGGATTAGCAGGTATGTAATTATCTGGGTGCCCCAATAAATTTGGCTTATAAAATATAAAATAAGCAAATATCATGAAATAAATACCAAATCCAAAAAAGTCCTTAACCGTATAGTAAGGATGGAACGGAATCATATCCTTTTCTTTTAACTTCACGCCAGTTGGGTTGTTTGAGCCGTGCGTATGCAGTGCCCAAATATGTAGAACAACCAAACCAACTATTACAAACGGAAGCAGATAATGCAATGCAAAAAATCTATTCAGGGTTGGGTTTTCTACGGAATAGCCACCCCAAAGCCAGGTTACTATGCTCTCGCCAATAACCGGAATTGCTGAAAATAAATTGGTTATCACCGTTGCCCCCCAATAGCTCATTTGCCCCCAAGGTAGCACGTAACCCATAAAAGCTGTTGCCATCATGGTTAGGAATATAATAAGCCCCATATGCCAAAGCAATTCTCTTGGAGCTTTATATGATCCATAATATAGCCCCCTAAACATATGCAGATAAACCGCCACAAAAAACATTGACGCACCAACCGCATGAATGTAGCGTATCAGCCAGCCATAATTAACATTACGCATTATTTTTTCCACGCTATCAAAAGCATAATCAGCATGCGGTGTGTAATGCATGGCCAAAAATATACCTGTTACGATTTGGATAACTAGCGCAATCCCAGCAATAGAACCAAGATTCCACATATAATTCAAATTTTTTGGTGTTTTGTATACCGCAAAATGATTAAGCCATGAAAATATTGGCAATCTATAATCTATCCAGCCTATAATACCTGGTTTTTCGATGGGTGTATTTTTTTTGTCACTCATAAATATTATTTACCCAATTTTTATTTTTGTATCAGAAATAAATTCATATGGCGGAATTGCCAGATTCAGGGGAGCTGGCCCTTTTCTTACTCTACCTGATTTATCATAATGTGAGCCATGGCACGGACAAAACCAACCATCATACTCGCCTTTATCTGCCAGCGGAACGCAACCAAGATGCGTACAAATACCAATTGTAACTAACCATTTTTCATAACCTTTTTTCACTCGCTCTGAATCTTGCTGCGGGTCTGGCAAATCACTCATCTGTGTCTTGACTGAATCTTCAATATCTGTTTGTGTTCTATGAGTTATGAATACTGGCTTACCGCGCCATTTTACGGTCATAGTTTTGCCTTCTGCAACGCCCGATAAATCTACTTCAATGGAAGACATAGCTAGTACGTCAGCTGAAGGATTAAGAGAGTCAACTAGCGGCCAGGCTGCGCAAGCTGCACCAACTGCCGTCATACCACTTGCTGTCAGCGTCATAAAGTCACGCCGAGTGGTTTTTTTTTCATTATTTTGTATATCGTCCGACATATTTATTTTTAGTTCTAAATTCATATATGATAAACATTATAGCCGCATTAGTAACAATGGCAACAGAATTATTATTATTTTTTTCAAAAAAATTGCATATAAAAATGACTTGCAGTAAATTTAATCAGATTAACTATATTATTTTTCTTCGTAAGGATCTTTATGCTCTATTCCATATGTAGCAGGGTCTGCAATAGCCTTCAGTCCTTTTTCTAGTTCGACCTCTTCTTTCGAAGCTTTATATTTCGGAGGGTTGCCAATACATTCCCAGGCCTCGCTTGGCCTTGCTATTTTTGGCGTGCAATGCTGTGCAATAGATTTTGCATCCGACAGGGCTGTCCACACTATTTTTTCGCTTGCTTGTAGTATTCCTGTGCTAATCAATCCCTTAAAAACCCAGTAAACTACTACGATGGATGTTAAAACGATTGCAATATACCACTTGCTCAATATTCCATATATAAACAGAACCATTGGATTTCTAAAAAGTATTCTTAATTTTAGCCAAAATATATTTAACATGATGAGCAAGTTTTGATTTATGTTAGTAAATAATATTATTATAATTTAAACCATTATCAATTTCAACTTATACTACTAAATTAAAAATTATACCCTCATAATATTTTAAATAAAGATGGTATATTTGTTACTATTGAATGACATTAAAAAAACCTACAAGTCTCCCAGAAACTGTTCGCCCTGCACATAATCAACAAACTTTTCATTATTTTCTGCGAGTATTTCTATCATTTCATCTAGAGCTTTCATCCTAGCGTTGTGCTCTTCTGCTAGTTCATGCGTGCAATTTTGCTCATCTAGCGTTTTTGGAGTGGCACCTTTGTTTAATAATAATTTTTAACTATTGCAGGGTTTTGGGCTTTAACACCGAGGCTCAGAGGAGTATCTCCATTGTGATCTTTAATATTGGGATTTGCGCCAGCTTCAAGCAATATATTAACTAATTCAATATTTTCCTTTTCTATGGCTGCACGTAAAGCGGTAGTTGAACCATTGATTTCAAGATTAGGATCCGCATTATATTTTAGTAATAATTTTACTAATTTAACATTTTCTGATACTACAATACTACAGTTAAGCCAAGCGTCGTATGTTTTTCCAAAAATTTAAGGTTAGGGGCAGCTCCAGCTTCAAGCAATAATTCAGCTATCTTTAAGTTGTACGAAGATACAGCATAATTTAAAACCGTGAATCCATGTATATTTTGCGCATTAATATCAACTTCAGTATTTAATATTAGCTTAACTAATTCAATATTTTCATTTTTTGCAGCTACATGCAAAATTGTTTCTGAGTTAAGGAATTGAGGCCTTGGGTCTGCACCATTACTTAAGAGTGATTTTGTCATCTCGATGTTGTCATCAGTAACAGCCACAAATAAAGCGCTTATCTTGTCTTTCTCGAGGATATTAGGGGCTGCCCCGCATTTTAAAAACAATTCAACTAACTCTGTATCTCCTATTAAAGCAGCGCTAAAAAAAGCCTTTTGTTCATTAATTAGCTTAGCGTCTATCGTAACCCCGGCCTTTATGAATAGTTTAATTGCAGGAATATTATGAGTTTTAATTGCCGCATCTATTGGCAATATATTATCTATTCCTGTTTGCTTCACATACAAATTACATTTAATTAAATGCTCCGCTGTGACATTTTTTTTAAATTTGAGCGCAATTATTAAGGGGTTAACAGTGCCATTTAAACCTTCTTCGTCTAGATATTTATGATTACTTATAAAAGAAACAAGTCTAATGAACTCAGGGATGTTATCATCTATAATTGACTGCGCCAAATCTTTATTAGCATTCAGCATTTTCTTTCTTTCTGTTAAAATCATAATATTTAGTTTAGTTATTATTTTTATTTGCGTTATATTTGAAGCAGTACGTTAAATGGTCATTTACCATTCCTATTGCTTGTATGTAAGCGTAAATTATGGTTGAGCCAGCAAATTTCATCCCTCGCTCTTTTAAATCTTTTGATATTTTATCGCTCAGTTCTGTTTTAGCAGGCAAATCCTTGAATTCATTAAAATGATTATAAATTGTTTGTCCTTGCACAAACCCCCAAATATATTTATCAAAAGAGTCGAATTCCTTCTGTATTTCTAGAAAAATTTTCGCATTTAAACGCGTGGAATATATTTTTAGTTTATTCCTAATAATATTTTCATTATCGCGTAAATTTTCGAGTTCACAATTTTTCATCGCTGCAACTTTTTTAACATCAAAATTATGAAATGCCGCTCTGTAGCCTTCTCTTTTCTTTAGAATAGTTTCCCACGAAAGTCCCGCTTGCGCTCCTTCCAAAATAAGCATTTCAAACAAAATTTTGTCATCATGCACTGGTACGCCCCATTCTTCATCATGATATTTTGCATAAAACTCCTTGCCCTCTCCGTCTCCAAAACAGCGCTTTTTTTGCTTTGCTATAGACATACTAGACTTGCTGAGCTAGGCGCTTTGCTTCATCATCTGAAATTAATGCATCTATGAATTCATCAAGTTTTCCTTCTTTAAGGACTTCTTCAATTTTATATAAAGTTAAATTTATTCTATGGTCGCTGATGCGCCCTTGCGGAAAGTTGTAAGTTCTAATCCTCTCGGATCTATCGCCTGAACCAATTTGGCCTTTTCTTGAACTTGAGCGCTCCTCTTCCAGTGCTCTTCTTTCTTCTTCATATATTCTAGAACGCAATATTTTTAAGGCCTTTGCTTTGTTTTTATGCTGAGACTTTTCATCCTGAATTGCAACTACGACGCCTGTTGGTAAATGCGTTATGCGTACTGCAGAATCTGTTGTATTAACGTGCTGCCCCCCTGCTCCAGACGCTCTGTATGTATCAATCCTGAGATCTTTATCTTCAATTTTTATATCAACTTCTTCAGCCTCTGGCAGTACTGCAACAGTTGCTGCAGATGTATGAATTCTGCCACTAGATTCTGTTTGCGGAACTCTTTGCACGCGATGAACTCCAGACTCGAACTTAAGCCTTGAGAATACTCCATATCCTTTTATCAAAGCAGATGCGTCTTTATAGCCTCCAACCCCTATTTCCGAAATAGATAAAATTTCAAATTTCCAGCCTTTTATGCTTGCATATCTTTGATACATTTCAAATAAGTCAGCTGCAAAAAGTGCCGCTTCTTCGCCACCTGTTCCTGATCTAACTTCTATTATAGCTCCTTTGCTATCTGCTTCATCTTTTGGTAGCAATGCTAATTTTACCTCTTTTTCAAGCTTTGGCATTAATGAGTTTATTTGCCTAATCTCTTCCTCTACCATTTCTGAAGTTTCAGAGTCAAGGTCTTGATCTTCAATCATTTCTTTTGCATCGTCAAGATCTGCTTTTGCTTTTTTATATTCATTAATCTTTAAAACAATAGGCTCAAGTTCAGAATATTCTTTTGAAGCTTTTACAAATTCCTCTCCCGTGATGCCACTTGATAGTTTTTCTGTTATCTCTTTTTGTTTTACTAAAATCTTTTCTAAATTATCTAAAAAACTCATTATGATTTATTTTTTCCTTTCAATGATTTAATTTTACTTTGCGCCGCAGCTATTCTAGCGATTGGAATTCTATATGGTGAACAAGATATATAATCCAATCCAGCATTGTTAAAAAACTCTATTGATTCAGGGTCTCCAGCGTGTTCACCGCATACACCAAAACTTAAATTTCTATTAGATTCTTTTCCTTTTTCAATTGCAGTTTTTATTAAACTTCCTACTCCTTTTTTATCTATCGTGGTAAATGGGTCCTGTTTAAAAATTTGTTTCTCCATATAATCAGGCAAAAATGAACCTATATCGTCACGCGAAATTCCATATGTTGTTTGCGTCAAATCATTTGAGCCGAAACTGAAATAATCCACATGCTTAGCTACCTCATCTGCAATCAAAGCAGCTCTTGGTAGTTCAATCATTGTTCCTATTTTAATATTATATTTAGAATTATTATTACGCTTACATCCCTCAAGCGTTTTTTCTATATAGTTTTTAATTAAGATGATTTCTTTTTTATCGCAAATAAGTGGCACCATTATCTCTAGATTACAAACTATACCATGCATTTTTTGCACAGAATTTACAGCATCTAATATTGCGTTTATCTGCATGATATATATTTCGGGGTGAGATATGCCAAGCCTACACCCTCTATGCCCAAGCATTGGATTCAATTCATGAAGTTCATGTAATCTATGATTTATAAGCTCCAAAGATACTCCAAGTGAATTCGCAAGAGATTGCTTGTCTTTTTCTTCCGTTGGTAAAAATTCATGCAACGGCGGGTCTAGCAACCTAACATTTACAGGTCTGTCTTGCATTATTTCAAATAGGCTTCTAAAGTCTTCTTCTTGCAATGGCCTTAATTTTTCAATAGCCTCCATTCTTTGCTCTTGACTCTTTGCAATGATCATTTCGCGCACAAGCGGTATTTTATCATTGTCAAAAAACATATGTTCAGATCTGCACAAACCTATTCCTGCGGCGCCAAATTTTATTGCCACTCCTGCGTCAAGAGCTGTCTCTGCGTTAGCACGAACTTTAAGCTGCTTAATCTCGTCTGCCCAAGATAACATTACTTTAAATTCTTCAGAAAATTCTGGCTGAATTAATTTCACGCCCCCTGTAATAATATTGCCGTTAGAGCCGTCAATGGTAACAATATCCCCTTGTTTTATTTTTTGACCAGAGGCTGTTGTAAAATATTTTTGTTTTTCATTTACAACTAGGCCTTTAACTCCGCATACGCAAGGTTTTCCCATCCCTCTTGCAACTACTGCAGCGTGCGATGTCATGCCGCCTCTTGCCGTAATTATTCCCTCAGATACATGCATCCCTTTAATATCTTCTGGACTTGTATCATTTCTGACAAGTAGAACTTTATGCGATGAATGCATTTCTTCTGCGTCATATGGTGAAAAAACTACTTTTGCTGTTGCGGCTCCTGGCGAAGCAGGTAAACCTTTTGCTATTACATTAATATCTTGGCTATAATCAATTGCAGTATGAAGTAATTGATTAAGCGACTCTGGTTCTATGCGCAAAAGCGCTTCTTCTTTGCTTATCAAGCCTTCTTGCACCATATCTACGGCAATTTTTAATGCCGCCAGAGCCGCTCTTTTGCCAGTACGCGTTTGCAATATATAAAAATTTCCATTTTCAATGGTAAATTCAATATCTTGCATATCTGCAAAATGATTCTCTAGTTTTCTGCAAGCTGCAACTAGCTCGGAATATGACTCAGGCATCATTTCTTCCATTGAACCAGTGTCTTGCCCGTCTTTTGCGATAGGTGCCGGAGTTCTTACTCCAGCTACCACATCCTCTCCTTGTGCGTTTATTAAATATTCACCAAAAATTAGCTTTTCCCCATTTGAAGGGTTTCTTGTAAAAACAACTCCTGTAGCCGAAGTTTCTCCTTTGTTTCCAAAGACCATAGATTGAATATTAACAGCGGTTCCTATATCATCACTGATATTATTTATTTTTCTATAAGTTACGGCCCTTGGAGACATCCAGGATTTTAGTACTGCAATAATTGATAATTTTAGTTGCTGGATAGGATCTTTTTCAAACTCTTTGCCAGTTTGTTTTTTTATCAATTTTTTATAATCATCAATGATTATTTTCAACTGTTCTGATTCAAGATCACTGTCTTTTTCTACATTAAAACTATTTTTGTAATTTTCAAGAATCTCTTCAAATAAATAGCTAGAAATACCAAGCACAACATCCCCAAACATTTCTAAAAAGCGCCTATAGCTGTCATAGGCAAAGCATGGATTTTGAGTGTCTGCTGCTAATTTTTCAGCTACCTCATCATTCATACCAAGATTTAATATCGTATCCATCATGCCTGGCATAGAAATTTTTGCACCAGAGCGAACAGAAAGTAGCAATACATTATCTACTACACCAAAAAATTTGCCAGTTTTTTCTTCTAGCCTTTTAATGGCAGCATCTAGTTCTGTTACTAACTGGTCTGGTAATTTTTTTTGCTTTTCATATTCAAGGCATATATTAGTTGTAATTGTAAAACCTGGAGGAATTGGTAAACCTATTTTGCACATCTGAGCAAGATTTGCCCCCTTGCCTCCTAATATATCTTTCATGGATGCATCACCGTCTGTTTGTTTGCCACCAAAATCATATATTATTTTATTCATAAAAAGCCTTTAACTCTTATTTTTTTTTAATCAAAAGATATATTTACTTGCACGCCCTATATCTTTATATACAAGTCAACCGTACTAAACATACATTATAAACTATTATTAATACAGCTATTTCTCAAATTTATTTTTGCATTATTCGTTGCAACATATAGCATCATCCACATTATCCATAAATAGCAAGCAAGCCACCAGCTTTGCCACATATTGAATGAGATCAAAGAAATAGTGAAAAACAAGGAAAAACAAGCATTTCCGCAAGCAAGGATATTGCTGTAGTTCATGTCTGTATTCATAACATACTTGCCCCATAATTTTAAATATTTATTTATTAACAATATATATATTGAAAACCCAATAATTCCATTTTCCAGTATAAT
>JAHDEH010000041.1 GCA_020628955.1 Alphaproteobacteria bacterium | reverse complement strand
ATATGAACTCTTCAAATGTTTTGGTGTGCAAGCAAAGTGCAGTGATTTTGTGAGGTGTAGAGGCATATTCGTCACCTGAGAATAAAATGAAGCGATCTTGTTAGTAGGAATTTTTTCTCACGAGATTGCTTCGTTTTACTCGCAATGAAGTTTATAGTACCCGTCATCACGAGCTTTAGCGTGGTGATCTCATGCGTTAGGATTTTCGATGTCACCCCCGCGAAGGCGGGGGGCCATAAAATATCAGCAACGAATTTTTTGTTAGCAATCCTGGATTCCCGCCTTCGCGGGAATGACAACTCATGAGATTGCCACGCTTCGCTCGTGGGTGACACCTTTCTTACCAAATTACTTTTCTATTTTTTACTATTTTTAAGCTCTTCAATTTTATTAGGCAGGCCAAGATATCCGCCAAGAGCAAAGTAAATATTTTCATATTTCTCTGGAGCTACTATTTTAGCTAGATCTTTATATATATCTTCAGTGGAAATACTGCTAGGGCTGCTGAGCGCGTACATCCTTGCAAGCTCAAAACTTGGCTTTGAAGCATAAGCAGTTTTCAGCACCTTAATTAGGGCGTTTTGATTTTTATTATTTGTTGATAGTTCAGCAAACATATTCAAAACTTCAATAGAATTTGGTTTAAATTCTAGAGCTGTTTCTAACAGCTTAAGCGCCTTTTTGTCATTTTTTTCTTTTAATGCGGCTTTTGCAGCTTTATGGTAAAAAGGTGAAATTTTGCTGCCATATTTATTCATTGCGTCGATACCAAGACGTTGCATTTTAGAGCCAGCAAAGCTCATTTTTTCCCATAATTTCATGTAGCCATATATTTTAATAAGCACCATTATAACTTCAGGGTCCGAATTATTACAGGCAAATGCTTTTAGTGCGAAATCTTCAGATTGACTATAATTACCTTTTTCAAAATATATAATTGCTAAATTTTTATTTGCGTAATAATTATATACTTTTTTGCCAGCCAATTTACGCAATATATCGCATTTTTTATCCAAATCTTGTTCTTTTTCAGCTTCAATAAGATGCACGATGTTTTTATCGTAATCTTTCAAATATGGTTTAATTTTATTTGCAGTTTTTATACTTGTCTCTTTATTTCCTGTGTAGCACTCAGCTAATGCTGAAACTAACTTTTTTCTAGAGCGAACATCAGACAGGTATCCCCACCTCTCTTTTACCATGGACGGAAAATTGATAAAAAATGCAATGACTTTTACAAAGCTGGTGATTAAAAATTGTAGAGCTATAAAAGCTATAATAAATACAAATAAGCTTGTTTGTATTTCGTAATTTAAAATATTAAACTCTAATGCTAAATTATAGTCAGCTACTAAGTTAAATGCAAAATAACATAAGCATATTGCAATTATAAAAATTAAAAATCTAAACATTTTTTTTTCTACTCCTTTGTTATATTTTTTAAATTAATTATCTTGTACTTGTTAATGCATTTTGCATATAAGATGAATAAAAATAATCATTTAATTCATTAAGTTTTTTATCAATTTTTTTCTTCAGCTTTATTCTTGAAGAGTTAGATTCTGGCATTTTTTTAATTTTTATAAAATTGGAAACTATATTTGATCCCCAATATTTAAGTTCTTTGCCTTGTCCGTTTGTTTTTAACTCTTTATTATAAGCATCCATATCATTTAAAATTTTATTTATATCTGCTGGGTGGCTTATATTTTTGACAAAAGAAAGTTCGCTGCCAAATTCTTGATTAGTTCTGAATTTTGATATCAAAGCATTAGCGCTGGACAAAAACTTTCTGTATTTTTGTAAATTATCTTGTTCAGATGTGCTATGTAAGTTTTTATCGGCATCATCATCTTGAGCTTTGCTTGCTAATGCGTCATGAAGCTTATCTCCATGTTGGTCATCACTTAGCTTTTCTTGTTGACTATGACCATACTCTTTTTCTTCGCTAGTTTCTGCAGAACCTTGGTTTTCAGCAGTTGCATCTTCTAGATCTTCTGCGTCTTTGCTATCTGTTGATTGGCTAGTTGCTTCTTCAGTATTTTGTCCAGATGTAGCTTTATCTGTGCTTTGAGCTTCAGTAGTATCTCTCTGAGTTTTTTCTTGATCCTCATCTTGGATTTTGTTATCTGTGCTTTCAGTAGTTTTCTTTTCAGATACTATTTGTGTTTCAATTCCATCATTTTCTGATGCTTGAAAATGATTGTTTAATTGCGCTGGCATATATTTTGTTAAAATATCTTTATTGAGATATCCAGCTATTGCAAGGCATATTAATATGATAACTATAAAAAGGATAATTTTTTTGCATTTACCACATTTTTTTGTTTTAGTTTGATTGGTATTATCTGTTTTCATTTTCTTTAATATATTTAATCATTGATTTTTGAGAAGGAAAAATTTGTATGTTATTGCAGTAATATGCAAATATGGAACCAACTTTTTCGCTTATAGCTATAATTGTGCAATGTTTTAAGTAATTGTGCAAGCTATTTTTTACAATTAATCTCAATAAATTTTTTGCGCAGTTGCTAGAGAATAGAGTTATATATGTTTTTCTTTGTAAAATAGCTGCGCCTGCTTCTTCTGGCAAATCTTGGCCATAATGCGCGTTATATATTTCAATATTATTTACCTCAGGAGGCATTGTCTTGGTAATTTGACTGCCATGTAAATATACCATATTCTTATATCTACTGGCCGGTAGCTTAGTAAGCAAGCTATCCACGTTTTTAGATTGCAATTCAATTTTGTAGTTTTTTTCTTTTAATATTTTAGCGGTTTCTTCTCCTACGCACCATATATTTTTTGAATCATTCACGTTATGTGGAAGCATGCTGGCTGCATATTTACTTGTGATAATTATATCACTATATTTTGAATATATCTTTTCTATATTTTTAATATTATTATTTGCTGATAATTCAAGCATGCTGCAATCTATTACGCAACTCTTTTCTATTCCATTTTTTTCTAGATCTAATTTAAATAACTTATTTTCTTCTTTGGTTCTTGTGATTAAAATATAAAAATCATTGTTATTTTTTTCTTCCTGCATAAGGATTATCTGTTTTTATAAATTGTACTCTGATAGGAACGCCAGGCATGTCAAAATCTTCTCTTAATGAGTTTATTAGATATTTTTTATAAGCTTCTGTTATGCTATTTGGGTCATTAGTAAAAAATTTAAAAGTTGGAGGCCTTATTTTTGTTTGAGTAACATATTTTATACGCACCCTGCGCCCCAGCTTTTTTTGTATTGGAAGAGGGTGGTTTTCCAGAGTGTAAGCAAGCCATTCGTTTAATTTGCTTGTAGATATTTTTTTATTCCATAATTTATATATATCTATGCATTTATCAAGCACCTCAGAGGTCTTTAAATTTTGTAGAGCTGAAAGATAAACAACAGGCACTCCTTTAACTTGCGGCAAATATTTTTCTAGCTTATATTGCAATTCATCTTCATATTCTCTGCGTTTTCTAATTAAATCCCATTTATTAATAGCAATTATTAGGCTCCTGCCTTGATCTATGACATAATTAGCGATGGTAAGATCTTGCTGCTCTAATGCAACAGTTGCGTCTAGCATTAATATTACTGTATTTGCAAATTTAATACTACCTATAGCATCTCCTGTAGACATTTTCTCTAGGCTTTGCTTAACATTACTGCGCTTTCTGAGGCCAGCAGTGTCGATTAATTTCATTTTATGGTCATTATAAACCCATTCAATTTCTACTGATTCTCTGGTAATTCCAGCTTCTGGGCCAGTTAAAAGCCTCTCTTTTCCAACAATAGAATTTACGAATGTAGATTTTCCTGCATTTGGCCTCCCTGCAATTACAATCTGAATATTATCACCCTTAAATGGATCGTCAATTGCCTGAACATCATCTGTGTCTATTTGCTCAGCAATTGCATCATAAAGGTCTGCCATGCCTTGCCCGTGTTCAGCAGAAATTGGTACTGGTGTTCCAAAACCTAATTTATAATAAGCAGGGTCATGAATGAATTGCTTTTCTGATTTATTGGCTATAACTATTTGTTTTTTACTATATTTTCTAATAAAATCTGCGAAAAATTTATCATCTGGAGTAACCCCAGTCTCATTATCAACAACAAGACAAACTAAATCAGCTTCTGCAATAGAAACCATGGTTTGTTGCATCATTCTATGCTCAAGCTTACCTTCTGCTGCTTCTTCAAGCCCTGGAGTGTCAACAATTATAAATTCAGCAGGCCCAAGCTTAGCGTCAGAGTATTTTCTGTCTCTTGTGACGCCTGGTCTGTCGTGGACAATTGCTTTTTTTCTTATACTTAGGCGATTAAATATAGTAGATTTGCCAACATTAGGTCTGCCAACTAGGGCTACGATTTTTTTATTCATTAATTTAAATTATTTACTTTTTCTATTTTTGCATTATACACAAAAATAAATTTTAGAAAATATAAAAATTTTATTTACTATAGAATTAAATATGTGTACAATACGTTAGTTGACTAATTTAAATAATAAAAAAAATTATGACAGAAGAGAATTCTCCAATTATTACAGACAGTGTTAGCCAAGTTGTCGCACAAAACCCTCTTGATCTATCAATAACATCCCTAATTATGTCTGCTGACCTTGTAGGTAAATTTGTTATTTTTATATTAATCGCAGCATCTATTTGGTGCTGGGCTATTATAATTCATAAATATATTCATTTTTCTAAGATAAAAAAGAATATCAAGCAATTTGAAAAATTATTTTGGTCGGGTCAGGTGCTTGATGAATTATATATTACAGTTAAAAGCAAGCAAAATAACCCGCTAAGCGCGATGTTCGTAAAGGCAATAAGTGAGTGTAAAAAAACTTCTGATTCAGGAAATACAGATATTTTAAGGCAAAGCAAAAAAGAAAGAGTTATGTCCTGTATGAACTCTGTGCGTAATCAGCAAATGGATGCACTTGAGGAAAAGCTTGGATTCCTAGCCAGCGTTGGTTCTGCAGCTCCGTTCATTGGTCTTTTTGGGACAGTGTGGGGCATAATGCATAGTTTCCAAGGTATTGCAGCATCTAAAAACACCACGCTTGCTGTTGTTGCACCGGGCATAGCAGAAGCATTACTTGCAACTGCAATTGGCTTATTTGCTGCTATTCCAGCTACAATATTTTATAACTATCTGATATCAGAAGTTGATAAAATGAATAGTACAGCTGAGAATTTTTCAACTGAACTAAATGCAATAATTGTCAGAGCTATTGACGAAGGAAGGATGTAAGTTATGGGAGCATCAATTAATTCTGGAGGCAGAAGAGGGCGCGGGGGGCGCAAATTAGTAAATGAAATCAATGTGACTCCTATGGTGGACGTTATGCTGGTATTGCTTATTATTTTCATGATAACTGCGCCAATGATGGTGTCTGGTATTAAAGTTGACTTGCCCAAAACCGAGTCAGCTCCTATTAATTCTGAAATAAAGCCGTTAGTAATCAGTATTAATAAAGATCGGGAAATATTCATTTTTAAAACAAAAATAGAGCCACAAGCTTTAGTAGAAAAATTAAAAATAATAACCAAAGAAAAATCAGATACTAGAATTTTTGTTAAAGGCGACAAGAGCGTAGCTTATGGCGTTGTGGTGGAAACTATGGCAAAAATTAAAAATGCCGGGTTTTCTAAGGTTGCTTTAATATCTGAAATTAAGTAATAAATGTTGAATAATAAAACTAATTTTGAAAAAGCTTTAATCTCATCCACTGTATTACATATAGTGGTCATGTTTATTTTTATATTCGAAATTCCTAGCATTTTTGAGCCAAAAATAACCGAAGAAAATGTTTTGACTTTTGAAGTTTTGCCGGTTACTGATATTAATAATATTGAAACTCAAGAAAAATCACTGGAAAAATTAGACGAATCAGACGAAGAAAAATATAAAAAATTAGAATCTCATGATAATCCGCAGGAAGTTAAGCCGATTGAAGAAGAGGCTAAAGAAGAAATACCTGAAACAAAAGAAATAGTTCCGGAAGAGGAAAAGAAAATAAAACCAAAGAAAGAGGAGCAGCCAAAAGAAGAAGTGCAAAAAGACCTTGACCCGTTTGAACAAGCTTTAAAAAATATAGATCCTAAATCTTTGGGTGATGAGGAAGAAGCAAAGAAAAAGACAGATAGGGCTAGAAAAATTAGCAAAAGAAAATCTTTTGGTAAAAATTTTCATAAAAATGCTCCGCTTTCTATAACTGAAAAGAATTTGATTAAAAATCAGATTCAAAGAAAATGGAGAAAGCCAGTTGGTTCAAAGAATATAGAACAGGTGCGAATATATTTGCGAATGTTTATAGAAAAAGATGGTACCATAAAAGATTATTGGGTGCACAAGAAAAAATGCCCCCCAGATTCTGGCAATACATGCAAAATTGCAGAGAAGAGCATTATGCGTGCAGTAAAAAAAGCAAGCCCTCTAAAGAATTTACCCTCTAGTAGATATGATTCTTGGAAGGAAACGGAGATTGTCTTGTCGCCAAGTAGTTTTTAAACATTAATTAAGGAGTGATTTTATGAAAAATATAAAAATTTTATTCACAATATTAGCTACATTAGGTAGTTTAAATGCTGTATTTAGTTCAAATACAGTTGCCAATGATCCAATAATAATCAGCGATGGGCATGTTGACCCTGTGCCTATTGCAATTAATGATTTTGCCCATATGCAGGAAGAAGATGCAAATATTACTAAAGATATTTTAAAAGTAGTAAATAGAGATTTAAAAACATCAGGTATTTTTAGGCCAATATCAAAAGCAGCCTTCATAGAGAGGCAAATAGGAACTCAGCATACTCCTTTATTTGCTTCTTGGCAGCAAATAAATGCGAACTTACTTTTAAATGGGGATGTTGCAAGGACTGCTTCTGGCAAGTTACAAGTGCGTTTTATTTTATGGGATCCATTGCTTGAGGCAAAAATTGCATCAGAATCCTTTGAACTGCCAGAAAAATTATGGCGCAGAGCAGCACATAAAATTTCAGATATTGTGTATGAAAAAATCACAGGCAGCAAGGGCTATTTCAACACTAGAATAGTTTATGTTTCAGAGAGTGGCGATTATTTGAACAGAAAAAAACGACTTGCATTAATGGATTATGATGGTGCTAATCATCAATATTTAACAGATGGCTCTGACCTTGTGTTGACACCAAGATTTTCTCCAGATGCAAGAAAAATTATTTACTTATCTTATAAAAACAGGATACCACAAGTGCACATGCTTAATCTAAATAATGGCGGATCTAGCGTAGTTGGCAAATTCCCTGGCATGTCATTTGCACCAAGATTTTCTCCAGATGGAAAATTTGCAATAATGTCGATTGCAAAAAAAGGTATTACGCAAATTTATGAAATCAACCTTAAGACAAAAAAGCTAAAGCAATTAACTAAGGGCGGGAGTATCAACACTTCACCGAATTACTCTCCTGATGGAAAGAAAATCATTTTTAATTCAGACAGAGGAGGGCGCAGACATCTATATATTATGAACAGAGATGGCTCTAATGTAGAGAGGATAAGTCATGGCAATGGCAGTTATGCTGAGCCACAATGGTCTAGCAAGAATATTATTGCCTTCACTAAAATGAGTAAAAATCTAGGTTTTACAATTGGTGTGATGCATCCGCAAACAAAGGCAGCAAACTGCAAGGAACGTATAATATCGCGTGGATATTTGGTAGAAAGCCCAGCATGGGCAGCAAATGGACGTATGATGGTTTATACTAAAGGCGCTCCACCGCGCGGCAAATATACCAAAGGATTAAATAGAATTTATACTATTGATTTTCTTGGAAATAACGAGAATATAGTTCCAACTCCAGGTGACGCATCTGATCCTGATTGGTCGCGCGACGCTCTTTAAAATAAAAAAAATAAAGAATTAATGAGAATTATTGCAGGAAAGCACAAAAATAGGGTGATACCAACAAGTAAAAATGCTGATTATCGCCCTTCAACAACTAAGTTTCGTGAGGCTTTGTTTAGTATTTTATCATCTGGTGATTTTGCAGAAAATGAGCCAGTTAAAAATGCCAATATACTTGATTTATTCTCTGGTGCTGGGTCGCTTTCATTCGAAGCTTTATCGCGCGGTGCAAAATCTGCTACTTTAATAGATAATAAGCTAGAATATTTAAGATCAGCGAAGAAATTTGCAGAAAAAATAGGGGAGGAAGATAATGTTAATGTACTAGCTGCTAGCGCTATATCGCTGCCTGATGCTAATAATCAATATTCGCTTGTATTTATGGATCCTCCATATCATAAAAATTATGCGCAAAAATCCTTACGTAGTTTGCATAGGCAAAACTGGCTAAATGATGGAGCTATTATTGCAATAGAAATAAGCAAGTATGATAAGCTAGAGATTAACAACGAATATTCATTAATTAAAGAAAAATTATATGGCAACAATAGGCTATTAATTATTAAATACAGCAAATAGTAATTCTTTTGTTATTGTATATTCATTAATGCTTTTTTCTGAGCTCTTCAGACATTTGCTCCGCAGCATCTGCCTGCTCAGTAAACCCTAGTTTTCGAAGAGCTGCAGCTTTGTTGTAGTAAGCCTCATCGAATAATGGGTTATATTCAATGGCTTTATTGTAGGCTTTTATGGATTCTGCATATTCTTCTTTTGCATAATAGACTGCAGCCTTATTATAATAAGCTTCTGAGAAATCTTTTTTGTATTCGATAGCAAGATTATAGGCGGCAAGCGCGTCATCATATTTAGCTAATTTGTAGTATATGTTACCTTTACTGTAATGAGCATCTGGATTATCTGGCTTCTTCTCAATAGCCATATCATAATTTTTTATAGCCTCATCGTACATTTTTAAAGAAACATATGCAATTCCTTTGTTTGCATATGTTTCATAATGTTCTGCATTATATTTAATGGCAAGATCATAAGCTTCAATAGCGTCCTTGAAGCTATTGACTTCTAGAAAAATATTACCTTTATGGAAATAGGATAGGGAGAATTCAGGATTTAATTTAATTGCAGCGTCAAAGCTATGCAAGGCGTAATCATTTTTACCTATATTATATAAAGTAAGGGCTTTATAATAATGATATTTATAATTAAATTGATCATAAGTCACTGCATTATCAAATGCATTTAACGCATCTTGATGTTTGCGTAATGACTGCAGTGCCAGAGCTTTATTATAATAAATTTCTGGATTCTTGGGGTCATATTTAAGGGCCAGATTATAAAATGCAACAGCTTCGGAATATTTATTCAATCTATGTAGCGCCAGAGCTTTGTAGTAATAGCCATCTGTGAAATCTCTATTTAATTTAATAGCAAGATTAAAGTTCTTGATGGCTTCTTGATATTTCCCTGAATTTAAGTTGTTTGTACCTTTGTTGAAATTAATAACAGCTTCATTCTTTCTTTTTATAAGCTCTTCTTCAGTTAAAGTTTCATTAGCTTTAGCAGGGTAGGTAATCAGTAAAAGTATGATTAAAGATAATGTTTTATATATATTTTTCATTTTAGTAATATTTACTTTTTATTTATTTAATTATACTTGAATAAATAAAATTATGCATGCTTATACTTTTTTGCGTGAATTATTTAACATAGCGTGTTGCAAATATGTATCATCGCGGATAACTACCTGCATCACATAATCCATATTATGGAAAC
>JAHDEH010000040.1 GCA_020628955.1 Alphaproteobacteria bacterium | reverse complement strand
AGGCTGAAAAACAGGGGCTTGAAAAAGGTATGCAGCAAGGTATAGAGCAAGGTATGCAGCAAGGTATAGAGCAAGGTATGCAGCAAGGTAAAGCTGAAGGGTTGGTAGAAGGGGGGACTAAGGCTCATATAGAAATAGCAAGAAATATGCTTAAAGCGAATGCAGACCCTAAATTTATCTCTGAGGTAACTGGGCTGACTGAAAAAGAAGTCTTGAACCTAAAGTGTTAACCTAATATTTCGTTGAATAAAAAAAAGATATGGCAATATTGGAAATAAGAAGAGCTCCGGATCCTGTTTTGAGTCAAAAGGCAAAAAGAGTAGAGTCTGTTGATTCATCAATTAAAAAATTGATGAATGATATGTTGCAAACAATGTATGATGATGGGGGGATAGGTTTGGCAGCAAACCAAGTAGGTGTACTGAAACGCGTTTTAGTCTTAGATTTACAAGATAGTGACGATCAAAAAAGACCTAAGGGGTTTTATCCGATTCATATGGCAAATCCAGAAATACTAGAATGTTCAGAAGGTGTGGTAGAAGCAGAAGAGGGGTGCTTATCTCTTCCTCAGCAGACAATTACAGTGCAAAGACCGGAAAAGGTGAAGGTTAAATATATAGATTATAATAATAAAGAAAAAATAATGGAAACAGGTGGTTGGCTTGCGCGCGCAATTCAGCACGAGATGGATCATTTAGATGGTAAATTATTGATTGATTACGTGTCCAAGCTCAAGAAGGATATGTATATTAGAAAGCTCAAGAAAATTAAAAAACTATCTACATAAAATAAAAACATTATAACTTTAGTATAAAAAATGAATATAATTTTTATGGGGACGCCAGGTTTTGCAGTTCCTTCTTTGCAAAGATTAATTGACAGCGAACACCATGTGATAGCAGTTTTTACCCGTGCTCCAAAACCAAAAGGAAGAGGTATGCAGCTTGCAAAATCTCCTGTTCATGAACTAGCAGATATGCATAATATAGATGTCTATACACCTAAAACCTTAAAAAGTGAAGATGTAGAAAA
Source organism: Alphaproteobacteria bacterium (assembly GCA_020628955.1). Taxonomy (GTDB): domain Bacteria; phylum Pseudomonadota; class Alphaproteobacteria; order Rickettsiales; family Rickettsiaceae; genus Megaera_A. Next base: position 8,739 of record JAHDEH010000040.1, on the reverse strand, counting down.
AACAATTAAGCTTCTAGAAGCTGATGTTATTGTGGTGGTTGCATATGGTTTCATTGTCCCTAAAAATATTTTGGAATCAAAAAAATATGGATGTTTAAATATTCACCCTTCTAAGCTTCCTAAATATCGCGGTGCTGCACCGTTGCAGCGAACAATAATCAATGGAGAGAAGGAAAGTGCAGTGTGTATTATGCAGATGGACGCGGGGATGGATACAGGCGACATTATTATGCAGAAAGATATAGAGCTGCCTCGTGATATTGCCTTGCAAAAATTGCATGATGATTGTGCAAAATTAGGAGCGGATTTATTATTAAAAACCCTAGGAAACATAGACGCGCTTCCTAGGCAAAAACAGCCAAAAGACTGTCCTGTATATGCAGATAAATTGACTAAAGATGAAGGTGAGGTTGATTGGAATGAGAGTGCGTATGATATCGATTGTAAAGTACGCGGCATGAATCCATGGCCAGGCGTGTTTTTTGAATATAAAGGAAAAAAAATAAAGATAATAGAATCTGTGGTGGTTAGTAAAATCCATGATAAGGCACCTGGTGATTTGATTAGTGAAGAGTTTCAGATTGCATGCGGCAGTGGTAGTTTGTTGCTCAAAACTATCAAACCAGAAGGAAAACAAAAAATGTCAGGATCAGACTATTTACGAGGCTTGTAATTTTTTATTTATAAGTGTATTATCGTATGGATCAATAAAGTGTTTAATTTAAAAAGGAAAATCAGTGCAAAAATGTATAGCATCAATGTTATTGATAGCAGCGTTTTTATTTAATATTAATAATATAAAGGCTGAAGAAAAAGAAGAATTCAAAACTTTAAAAGGTAATGTTACTTTGGTGGTGTTGTCTTGCGATAAATATTCGGAGCTATGGGGCCCGCATTTTCATCATTTGTTTAAATTTTGGCCAGAGCTTAAGAGTAATGGAGTGCCGGTATTATTGCAATCAAATGAAAAAGATTTTTCATATCCAAATGTAATAACAGTAAAAGTGGGGGCTGATAAAGATTGGTCAAGTAGTGCCTTGAAAATACTTGAGCATGTAAAAACTAAATATGTAATGATTATGCTGGAAGACTACATTGTCTATAAACCAGTGAATCAGAAAAGGCTTCTAGAAATAGTAAATTTCTTAGAAAAAGAAAATGCCGCATATGCAGAAATATCACCAGATGAGAGGATGTTTATCAATGGCTATGAAAAAAACAAGAAAAATGTTGAGGGTATAAATAATATAGTGCAAAGAAGTTTTGATGGTAGTTTTAGAGTTTCGTTGCAAGCTTGCGTATGGAATGTTGAAAATTTCAAGTCTCTAATTAAACCAGGTGAAAACCCTTGGCAATTTGAACAAAAAGGTAATGAAAGGAGTAAAGGTCTGAAAGAGCCATTTTATATACTAACGGGCGATTATGTGGTGGAATTTTTAAACGCGGCGCATAGAGGGAAATATGAGCACGAGGTTGTGAATTACATAAATGATACAGGTTATGAGTTCAAGCCTAAAAACATGCCAGTTAGAATTACTCCGGTTGATCCGAATTATGATCATGTAAGAAACAAAAGACATTACGTGCCAGTAATACCAAATGAATTCATAGAAAAAAAGAAAAAAAACTGGCGATATAAAGTAAAAAAAGGCTATTATCGTATGGTAAAGTACTTATTTGGATAGTAGAAAAGTAAAGAAATTAATTATGAATGATAGAAAATTTTATATAAATAAAGGTCCATATAACCTGGCGCAGATAGCAGAATTAATTGGCGCGGAAATATCTTCAGAACAGGCTTCTATAAAAATTCATAATGTAGAGTCTTTAAAAGAGGCCGGCGATAAAGATATAACTTTTTTAAGTAACAATAAATACCTAAAAGAGCTAAAAAAATCAAAAGCAGCTGCATACATTGTTGCCAAAGATATTGGTCTTGAAGATAGCAAGATGATTCTGCTTAAAGTAGATAATCCATATCATTCTTATAATAAACTTCTTGATATGTTCTATTCTCCAGCAAAACCTAAGAAATCAGAAATAATGCCTAGTGCATATATAGCAAAGAGTGCTAAAATTGGTCAAAATTGCTACATTGGTCATAATGTTGTGATAGAAGAAGAGGTGGAAATTGGTGATAATACTATTATAGAATCAGGTAGCTTTATTGATTTTAGGGTTAAAATAGGCGGTAATACCAGAATTGATTCAAATGTATCAATAAGCCACGCAGTTATAGGAGATGATGTTGTTGTTTTGCCGGGAGCGCGAATAGGGCAGGACGGGTTTGGTTTTTCTACTGATAGTGGCGTGCATAAAAAAATATACCATACAGGCAGAGTTGTTATAGGCAATAATGTAGAAATAGGGGCTAATAGCTGTATTGATCGGGGTTCTATGAACGATACTATAATAGAAGACATGTGCAGGGTTGATAATTTAGTGCAAATAGGTCATAATGTGCATATTAAGCGCGGAGCTGTTGTAGTATCGCAAGCAGGTGTTGCGGGTAGCAGTAGTATAGGTTCGTATGCAGTTTTGGGTGGACAAGTTGGCATTTCTGGTCATATTAATATTGCGGACATGGTGCAAATAGCAGCAAAAAGTGGTGTAATTAAAGATATAGAAGAAAAGGGGCAGGTTTTTGCTGGCTATCCGGCTATCCCAGTCAGAGAGTGGCACAAACAAACAGTTACAATAAAAAAATTAATCAAGAAGTAAGATGAGCAAAGAAGTATTAAGTATAAATGATATTATTTCGATAATTCCTCATAGATATCCGTTTCTTTTGGTGGATAAAATTATTGAATTAACACCAGGGAAATCAATAGTGGGTATTAAAAATGTAACCTTTAACGAGCCGCAATTTACTGGTCATTTTCCGGACAGGCCTGTTATGCCCGGCGTGCTGATAGTAGAAGCGATGGCGCAGGTAGCTGCTGTTTTGGTTGCAAAATCTATGGATAATGTAGAAAATAAAGAGGTGTTTTTTATGTCTATAGAGGAGTCGAAGTTTCGTAAAATAGTTGAGCCAGGAGATAGCCTGCATCTGCATGCAGAGCTTATTCAAAACAGAGGTCCTGTTTGGAAGTTTAAGGCAAAAGCAACAGTAGATGGGGCGATTGCCGCAGAAGGGACTTTTACAGCAATGATAAAGGATAAAGAAAAGAAATAATATGATTCATAGCACGGCTATTATTGGCAAAGATGTAAAAATAGGTAGAAACGTAAAAATAGGGCCATATTGCGTCATTGGAGATGGGGCTGTTATTGGTGATGATGTAGAAATAAAATCTCATGTAGTTACAGAAGGAAGAGTAACCCTGGGCCTTGGGGTAAAAATACATCCATTTGCATCGCTTTCTTATCCACAAACTCTTAAATATAAAGGCGAAGATTCAGAGGTAATTATTGGTAAAAACACCGTTATTCGTGAATATGTCACAGTGCAACACGGAACTGCAGAAGATAAAATGAAAACAGTTGTTGGAGATAATTGCCTGTTAATGGTTGGTGTTCATATTGCTCATAATTGTGTTATTGGTAATAATGTAATTTTTGCAAATTATGCAAGTCTAGCAGGTCATGTTGAAGTTGGAGATAATGCAATTATCGGTGGTTTATCTGCGGTTCAGCAATTTGCTAGAATAGGTAATAATGCAATGATTGGCGGAGCTTCTGCTGTGGATAAGGATGTTATACCATATGGTTTAGTAGCCAATGAAAGGGCAACATTGAGCGGTATTAATCTAGTTGGAATGAATAGAGCTGGAATAGATAAAAAAATGTCACTAGAAGCAAGTAAAGTTGTTAAGGACATATTTTTAGGTGAAGGTTCTTTCAATGAACGAGCTCAGCAAGCGAAGGAAAAATACAGCAATAATTCTGTTATTACAGTAATTATTGATTTTATTTTATCTGATAATTCAAGAAATTTTTGTGGATATAAATAGGAAAAACTAGTGAAGCAAGAACTACCAATACTAGGAATAATAGCAGGAAGCGGTGATTTGCCAGCTGAGATAGCTAGGATATATACTAAAAATGGCGGCAATTGTTTTGTAGCATCCTTGAGCGAGCCGGTTAATGCTAAGGGGGTGAAAAACGAAAATTTTGAAATAAATAAAGTTGGTAAGATACTAGCTTATTTTAAAGAAAACCAAGTAGAAAATGTGATTTTAATCGGAGGTATGAAGCGCCCAGATTTAAAAGCTTTAAAAGTAGATATAGCAGGGGCCTCATTACTTGCTAAAATACTAAAAAACAAAATACTAGGTGATGATAATTTGCTAAAAGTAGTTGCTGGTTTTATAGAATCAAAGGGGTATAAAGTAATATCAGCTCAAGATATATTAGCAATGGATAAAAAAGATAAATATATTGAGTCTAGCCCTAATATTGCAAAAAGCTATATTAAAGATATAGATCTAGGCGCTACTGTACTAGAGTCTCTTGGTTCTGTTGATGTTGGCCAGTCAATAATCATAGAAGATGGTTATGTAATTGGAATAGAAGCGGCTGAAGGCACAGATGAGCTTATAAAAAGATGTAGTTATTTACGCAAGAAAAAAGAAGGAGGGGTTTTGGTGAAAATGGCAAAATCAGCCCAAGATATGCGACTTGATATTCCAGTCATTGGCCCAGAAACTATAAAAATATTAGCAAAATATAAATATGCAGGCTTTGCAATAAATAAAAAAAATGTAATTATAATTAAGCCGAAAGAGGTTGAAGAGTTGTCAAAAAAAAGCAACCTTTTTATGAAACTTCTTGACTAACAAAGGTTTAAAAATATAAAAAGTAGGAGTTTGCCCGAAAAAGATCACCACGTCGCTGACGCTCCTTGTGATGAAGTTTTTGCATCACACGCGCATAACAAATACACCCTCACCCGCTTACTAAAAATAGAAAATATAGTATCTTTACTTTCGGCTCATAGTCATGATATTATTTTTTTCATATCAATTATTAAAAAAAAGGAGTTTGGATATGAAAACTATAATAATAACAGGCTGTAGCCGTGGCATTGGTAATGCTGCTGCAAGATATTTCTTGGATAGCAATGAGTATAATGTAATAGGAACTTCAACATCTGGCAGTGCAAACATTGCGCACGATAATTTTAAATGCTATAAATTATTGCTAGAAGATGAATCTTCAGTAAATGAATTTACATCAATCCTGCAAAAAGAGAATATTTCTATCAATGCACTAATAAATAATGCTGCAATACTTGCTGGTGATAGAGACGACATGGTCAATCATATAAAACTAGAAAAATTAAAGCAAACACTTGCTATTAATTTATTTGGTACAATTAATTTGACTGAAAAATTAGCTCCTTTATATACTAAAAATGCACATATTATAAATATTAGCTCTAATTGGGGTTCATTTAGCGACCCTTATTTTGACTCATATAATGGAGAGTATAAAATCTCTAAGGCAGCATTGAATATGTACACAAAGCTGCTGGCAAGCAGAATGCATGAGCATGAAATTAAAGTCTCCTCATTTGATCCTGGCTGGGTAAAAACAGATATGGGCGGCGACGCTGCACCAAAAACAGCAAAGCAAGTAGCAGCAGAATTATATAATTTACTGCAAAGCGGTGCTCCATCTGGTAATTTTTGGCAAGGAAAATCTGTGCGTGAATGGTGAATAGTTTTGCATCTCTTGCAAGGTAATTGTTTGTTGTAAAAATACAACAAATACTCAAATGATGTGTATTATATTTTTGTTGACTATTTAACATAAAACCATTATCTTGAATCTTGCTAGTACTAGGCGTATGCTTTGTTTAGTTGGTCAGGTCCGAAAGGAAGCAGCCAGGGCATTTTGCAAATGGGTTAGTGCTAGCATTTTATAGCTTCTTAAAAAAATTGCAATTTTAACGCACTGAAAATATTTGACTTCTAATATAATCAAAAGGAGCGCGCTACTTATAAATATATTATAAAAAAGTTTTATGGCTGATCGTCAAACATACATACCATTTGCTCGTAAATATCGATCATCTAATTTTACTGAATTAATGGGGCAAGATGTACTCGTTAAAACCTTGTCATATTGCATTGAAAATGACAGGCTTGCACAAAGCTACCTGCTGACAGGAATCAGAGGGGTTGGAAAAACATCCTCTGCAAGAATCATTGCAAAAACCGTGAATTGCACCTCAAGAGTGCAAAAAGATGGGTATATTAATCCTTGTGAAAAATGTCAAAATTGTCAAAGCTTTAATGAAAATAAGCACCCAGATATAATAGAAATAGATGCAGCAAGCAAAACAAGTGTCGATGATATTCGCGAGATAATAGAAAGCGCCGAATATAGGCCTCTGCAAGGTGAATATAAGTTTTATATTATCGATGAAATTCATATGCTTTCAAAAAGTGCGTTTAATGCATTATTGAAAATTGTTGAAGAGCCACCGGCGCATATCGTCTTTATTTTTGCAACTACCGAGGTTCAAAAAATTCCGCTGACTGTAATTTCTAGGTGCCAAAGGTATGATTTACGTCGTTTAACTAGCGAAGAAATTTTTAAGCTAACAGCATCTATTGCCCAGAAAGAAAATATACAATATGAAGATGAAGCGCTGCAACTTATTGCAGAAAAATCTGAAGGTAGTGCTCGAGATGCAGTTTCTATTCTAGACCAGGCTGGCTCATACTTGCATCATCTTGATAGCAGCGGCGGTGCAGGCGACAAAATTACTCAAGCGGTGGTAGAGAAAATGCTAGGACTGCTTGACACTGGGACTATTGTTAAATTTGTTAAATTAATTATTGCAAATAGCCCAAATGAAGCAATTAATTTGCTTAATGAAATATATCAAAAAGCTAATAGTCTTGAGTATTTTGTTCAAGGGTTGTGTGATTTTATGGCGGAGCTCAGCAAAGCCAAATTAATAAATAATTATCATAATCCTATATTAAAAACCCATGAACAAGATATTAATAATATATTGGCGGGGACATCAGCAGACCGCCTCAGCACGTTATGGCAATTATTTAGCAATGAAATGCAAAATATAAAATATTCTCACAATGAATTAATTTCTTGCCAAATGCTTATAATTAAAGCAATACATGCTTGCAACATACCTTCCTTAAATCAAATTATGGATGCTGAGTATAAAATCACAGAATATGAGCAGTTACAAGAGACCGAAATAACAGATGGTAACCCTGAAGAGTTAAAGAATGAACCTAAAATAACTGATATTTTCGAATTTATTCGTCATTTATATAAAAACAAAGAAATGGAATGCTACTATTTGATGTTAAACGATGTTGAAATTGAAGAATTTAAAGAGCAAACACTTGCATTAAAAGGCAATTTAAATGCGGCTAGTGTTAATTTAATTTCTAAACATTTGAATATTTGGTCTGGCAAAGAATATAAAATTAGTCAAATTAAAACTGACAAAATAGAATCGCTAAAAAATATCATGGTCAAAAAAGCTCAGAGGGCCGAAGATTTCAATGTTATAAAAAAATATTTCCCAAATGCAAATATTTCAGATATAATATTCCGCAACTCTTGATATAGTGAACCGATTCACTTGAAATATATGGGTAACACTATAATTTATGATTTTAAGTGTATGTAAAAACAAATTTAATTTAATCAATAAACATAATATAAATAATGAATATAAATCAATTGATGAAGCAAGCGCAAGCTATGCAAAGTAAAATGAAGCAAATGCAAGATGAGATAGCCAGCAAACAATTCGAGGGTAAGTCTGGGGGTGGATTAGTCACAATCACTACCAGCGGCACAGGCGAGATGCAAAAAGTAAATATAGACCCATCTCTTTTAAAAGAAGAAGAAAAAGATATGCTAGAGGATTTGATTATTGCAGCGCATAATGATGCAAAATCTAAAGCTGAGGAAGAGTCTAAAAGCAATATGAATGGCGCATTTGGCGATATGGGTGGTTTGCCACCAGGCATGAAGTTCTAGTCTAGTAACTGCAATAGACATAAAAATGCAAAAAAATTCAGGCCTAGATCAATTAATCTATCTATTTTCAAAACTACCTGGTCTTGGCTCGCGCTCTGCAAGGCGTATAGTCTTGCATTTGCTTCAAAATAAAGATCTAAGACTACGTGGCTTAATAGACGGGCTTGAGGATGCGGCAAATAAAATTACTGTTTGCAAAATTTGTAATAACTTAGATTATGAAGAGTTGTGCAGTGTTTGCAGTGATTATAAACGAAATGATGAAATCATCACTATAGTAGAAACAGTTGCGGAGCTTTGGGCACTGGAGAGAGGCGGATTTTTTAAAGGTCGCTATCATGTGCTTGGCACTAGCACTAACCGCGGCTGCGTGCCTGATGCAAAACAACTAAAACTTGACTCTTTAAAGGAGCGCTGCAGGCAAAACAATACAAAAGAGATAATAATTGCAACTAATGCAACTTTGGACGGGCAAACTTCAGCATACTTCATTACAGAATATTTCAAAGATCAGGATATTTATATATCTCGCCTTGCAAGTGGCATTCCAATTGGCGGAGAATTAGACTATTTAGACGAAGGAACCTTGTCAGCTGCCATAGAAAGCAGAAAAGAATTTAGCTAAATATATAATAACTACAATTATTTGAGTTGTTCTCAGTATATAGTTTGTTTTTATCAAATAAAATTAAACTTAAGAGTGGTGCAAAGCAAGTTTTTCTTGAATAATGAAAAAATTTATTATATAAAATATAATCAGTTATTTAA
>JAHDEH010000039.1:3644-9875 GCA_020628955.1 Alphaproteobacteria bacterium | reverse complement strand
ATCAGCAATCTACTGCGCAAAATGCGACATGTTAGGGGGAAGAAGTAGGGGTATTGGTCATACGCGGGCGGTAATAAACGCCATTCAAAAATAAAAAAACCAGCAAAACTAGATAAAAATTATATTTTTATAACAAGTGCTATTTGCAAATAGCAGCTTTTAAGCTATACTATTGTATACATCTATGTAAATGGGAAAACACATTTTAATGATACAGCTAAAAGAATCTGTTGCAATTGCACAAAAAAGAATAGAATCTTACATACACAAGACTCCGCTTATTAAATCAAATGAGTTAAATAAGCGTCTTGGGTGCAATATATATTTTAAGATGGATGCAATGCAAAAAACAGGGGCGTTTAAGATCAGGGGGGTGCTTAATCATTTGCTAGAGTTGCAGGAAGTACATCAAGAAATGCCTAAGCAGATAGTTGCATATAGCACTGGGAACCATGCGCTTGCTATGTCTTATGCAGCCAAGCTATTTAATATAAAAGCACGTGTTTATTTGCCACGGAACGTATCATACATCAAAAAAAACATAGCAAAATATTACGGCGCAGAAGTAATTGAAGTTGCTACCAGGCAAGAGGCAGAAGAACTTGCATACCATGATGGACTAAATGGATTTCACTATTTGCACCCTTCAGACGATGATGCAACAATAGCAGGAGCTGGCACAATGTGCTTTGAAGCTTTGCAGCAAATGCAAGCAGATAATATCCAGCCAGATGCGATTTTTGCACCATGCGGTGGCGGCGGTCTTTTGTCAGGCAGCTATCTTGCCAAAGAATTATTATCTCCAGAATCTGAATTACATGGTGTTGAACCAGAGCTTGCATCTGATGCGTATCAATCTTTGCAAAATGGAGAGGTTTTTAGGCTCAAAGAATCGCCTAAAACAATAGCTGACGGGCTTCGTGCTCTGTCAGTTTCAAAGCGAACTTTGGAATATTTAAAAAAACTAGATGAATTTCATTTGGCTAGCGAAGAATCTATTTTATACTGGACCTCTTGGCTTATTCAAATGATGAAGATTACCTGCGAGCCTTCTGCGGCTATTGCTATGTGCGGAGCGCAAAGCTGGGTAGAGAGCGGCAATAGTAACAAAAATATTCTGATACTTATATCTGGTGGAAATATAGATAATGATTTTTATCAGAAGCTAAGCTCTGCTGATTTGGAAAGTTGAGGATATAAGCTAGTTCAGTTATAATATAAAAATAGTCAAAAAGAAAAAAATAGTAAAAAAAATTTAAACTCTTAAGAAGAGCCGTCTCGATTAAGAGTTTTCAATATATAAAACATTAATTGAAATAGCTTGCTAATTCAATTAATGTTCGCGAGGTAGTGATTTTTATCAGAAGCTAAGCTCTGCTGATTTGGAAAGTTGAGGATATAATTTAAATAAGTTAGAAATACCACGTAATTGAACTAAAATTAATTCAACCAAAAGCAGAAAAATTAACTTTTTAAATATCCTATTAATATTAACACTAAATCTGTTTTAGGGTAAAAAAATCACATAGCTTTAAATGCTATATTTTATAAGGAAATTGCAAAAAAATGATTAAAAAATAATCATAAATAAAATCTACATATAGTATGTCAAGCAAAAAAACATACTATATCTACACTTTTTTCTGTTGAAACCTATGCAAATAAATAGTATCATTAAGTTATGGCAGATTTGAAAATTAAAACGCAAGCAGAGGTAAAAATGACTAAAATCAGAGAAAGAAAATTTAATGTTAAAATCGATAAATCAAAAGATGATTTATTAACAGATTTTGGAAAAGCAGTTTTAAAAGATAGGTACCTGCTGCCGGGCGATGAATTTCAAGATTTATTTGCAAGAGTAGCGGGCTATTATGCAGACAGCCAGGAGCATGCAGACAGAATGTATGATTACATAAGCAAGCTTTGGTTTATGCCATCTACACCAGTGCTTAGCAATGGCGGAACGGACAGGGGCTTGCCAATTTCTTGTTTCTTAAATGAAACAGATGACAGCCTGGAGAGCATAGTTGATTTATGGAATGAAAATGTGTGGCTAGCTGCAAGAGGTGGTGGCATTGGTAGTTACTGGGGGAATGTTCGCTCCATTAATGAAAAAGTTCGTGGTAATGGTAAAACGTCAGGTATAGTGCCGTTTTTAAAGGTCCAGGATTCGATGACTTTGGCAATTTCACAAGGTTCGTTGCGCCGTGGTAGTTCTGCAGTATACTTACCTATGGAGCACCCTGAGATAGAAGAATTTATTGATCTGCGTCGTCCAACAGGAGGTGATGTTAATAGAAGAGCTCTCAACATTCACCACGGAGTAGTTATATCAGATGCATTTATGGAGGCAGTAGAGCAGGATAAAGAGTGGGATTTAATAAGCCCGCATGATAAATCTGTTATTTCTTCAGTTAATGCGCGTGAATTATGGACTAAACTTCTAACCACCAGAATTGAAACTGGCGAACCATATATGCTATTCATTGATACAGTAAATGATCAAATTCCTGAGCATCACAAAAAACTAGGCCTAAAAGTTAAGATGTCTAATTTATGTTCAGAGATCACTCTTCCAACAGGCATAGACCATCTAGGTAACAACAGAACAGCAGTGTGTTGTCTGTCTTCTGTTAATCTTGAATATTATCAAGATTGGCAAAAAGATAAAAATTTCATTACTGATATTATGCGCTTTCTTGATAATGTCCTTGAAGATTTTATTACTCATGCACCGGATGTGATGTCTAGAGCAAAATATGCCGCAATGCGAGAGCGCAGTGTTGGTCTTGGTGTTATGGGGATGCATTCATTCCTGCAAGCACAAAATGTGCCAATTGAATCTGTGATGGCAAAAGTTTGGAATAAAAAGATTTTTGAACATATCAAAGAACAGTCAGACAAGGCTTCAGTTACTCTTGCAAAAGAACGCGGAGCATGCCCAGATGCAGAAGAAGCAGGAGTAATGGAGCGTTTTAGTAATAAAACTTCAATAGCGCCAACTGCATCAATTTCTATTATTTGCGGAAATTCTTCACCTGGAATAGAACCATATGCAGCAAATAGCTTTACGCAAAAAACACTGACTGGCTCATTTACAGTAAAAAATAAAAATCTTGTTGCATTACTTGAGAAAAAAGGTTTTAATACAGAGCAAGTATGGTCTTCGATTTCAACCAATGAAGGTTCTGTTCAGCACTTGACATTTTTGAGTGATCATGAAAAAGATGTATTTAAAACAGCCTATGAAATAGATCAGAATTGGCTGATAGAACTTGCAGCGGACAGAACGCCAATGATTTCACAAGCTCAGTCTTTGAATATATTTATGCCAGGTAATGTGAGCAAGCAATATTTGCATGATATTCATTTCAAAGCTTGGAAAAAAGGAGTGAAGAGTACTTACTATGCAAGGTCTACATCTATTCAAAGAGCAGATAAAGTCTCGCAGGCCGTTGTAAAAGATGAAAAGATGGCAGAGTTTGATAAAAAAATGCAAGAAGCAGAAAATAATAAATATGATGAATGCTTAGCTTGTCAATAAAATAAAAATAATAATTAGGAGAAGATATTATGTCACTACTAGATGCAAAACCAATTTATAAGCCTTTTTCATACCCTTGGGCGTATGAAGCATGGCACACTCAGCAAAAAATTCATTGGCTACCAGAAGAAGTTCCGCTTGCCGATGATGTAAAAGACTGGAAATATAATTTAACACCAGGCGAAAAGCATTTGCTTACGCAAATTTTTCGCTTCTTTACTCAAGCGGATATAGAAGTGAATAATTGCTATATGAAGCATTATTCGCAAGTATTTCAACCAACTGAGGTGCAAATGATGCTTGCAGCTTTTTCGAATATGGAAACAATTCATATTGCTGCATATTCACATTTGCTCGACACTATAGGGATGCCAGAAGAAGAATACCAAGCATTCATGAAATATAAGGAGATGAAAGATAAATATGACTATATGCAAAAATTTGGCGTCAGCACCAAAAAAGATATAGCAACAACTTTGGCGGTATTTGGCGCATTTACCGAAGGTTTACAGCTATTTGCATCTTTTGCAATTCTGCTTAATTTTCCAAGGTTCAATAAGATGAAGGGAATGGGACAAATTGTTACATGGTCTGTTAGGGACGAAACATTACATACTAATTCTATTATTACTTTGTTCAAAACTTTCGTTCAAGAAAACCCAGAAGTTTGGACAGAGGAGCTAAAAGGCGACTTATATGAAGCTTGCTCTACCATAGTTCATTTCGAAGATGCGTTCATAGAGCTTGCATTTGAAGTTGGTGGAATTGAAGGCCTGACGGCTAGAGAGGTTAAGCAATATATCAGATATATTGCAGATAGACGTCTAATGCAGCTTGGCCTCAAAGAAATTTATCTCGTGGATGAAAACCCTCTGCCTTGGCTTGATGAAATTTTGAACGGGGTTGAGCATACTAATTTCTTTGAAAATAGAGTGACAGAATATGCAAAAGCTGCAACTACTGGATCTTGGGAAGATGTTTTTGCAAATATTGACAAGAAAAAAGAAGGTACCAGTTAATTAAATCTGCAACAGTCTAGTCTACACGGCCTCAAAATAGCTTTGCTATTTTGAGGTTGTTTTTATATTAACAATTCTCCACATGAATATTCCTTATGTTGCTGCGATAAGTTCAACATCTTCTTGCTGGACATTTTCGTTACTTATTAAGTTAATATGATTTTCTAGAATAGCAACACATTCTTTTGTTAGTTCAACAAATTCATGGGGTTTAGGATCTGGAGAGTCAATATACTGATTAGCTCTTTCAAGTACTGTTTTACCTGTGCTATCTTTAGTAAAAATATCTGCTCCTGAATTTAATAAAGCATTAATATTGCTAGGGCGCCATAATTCCACTGCCCACATTAATGGTGTGAGACCATTGGCATCTACTATGTTTACATTTGCATTATTTTCAATTAGATTCTGTACGCTATCATCAGTTTTAATTGTTGACATAAATAGCTGTTTATCTATTTCCCTCATAATAATATAACCTATTTAAAATTAATTATAAGAATCAAAATTAATTTTATCATTATACAAAATATAAAACAATATTAATGGCAACTTAGTTAATTTATTTTTTAAATTATCAGGATTTATTGTAACAGCAGAATTTTAGCTCCTTACCAAATAATAGTTTTAATATTGTATATTTAAATAAAGTTTAGGTGAGAATAACGAGTGAATACTATATACAATAGTTCAAGCGAGGAAATGAAGCTGCATAAACGGGAGTTAAATTTACAATAAAATAACTAAAATACATAAAAATCAATAGCTTAATTTGAAGATTTACATTTTGGGTGCTTTAAATAAGCCTTGCTTAAAAAGGCTTGTTCCCAGCCGTTTCCGTGACTTACTGAAGGGAGAATAATATGAGATGCACAATATATATGCGCAGACTCTGTTTTTGTTTTATCAGTAAATTTTTTGGCAATAAACGCTGGAACCCTTGTGTCAGCGGCCCCGCTTAAATGATATTGCGGTATGTGCTTAAGTGCTTTTGTATAGTCAATGGGGTTCAGTGATGGTTTCATAAAGACAGGATTTACCTTGTGGTATTTAGAAAATTCAATATGATCTAAATTACCAGCTATGGTTACAATATCTTTTACATTTTTGTTTCTCGCTGCTATAAGCGAGGCCACAGCACCGCCACCAGAGAAGCCTAAAATACTAAATTTACTTCCGTTATTGATCTTATTTATAGCCTCATTAATAGCAACAATTGAATCATCAGACATTCTATGAGTTGTCCAATATTTTACATCGCATTTAGGGTTCTCGTCCATGGGCGTATATTGACATGGTCTTGCGATGTAAACAACATTTGGCCTGTCATCTATAGCCGCAAGTTTCAACGCAACTGGGTTTCTAGGCGTTGGGTTTGCTGTGGGCAATCCACGCCTGAACGCCATGCCATCACCCTCTATATAAAATACATAAGGCTTATTGCTATCAGTAATTTTTTGATAGGTGGTGAATAAAAATCCACCACCTGAAACCATCTTTTTTTGCATTCCAGAATTTGCTGGATTATAGCTACTACACCCAGAAATTAATAATAAAGTCCAAAATACTGATAATAATTTTTTCATATGTTTTTTAATTTAGAGATAAAGAACTATCAATTTCTAATGATTAAAATGGAATTTCGTCATCTAGGTCGCTATTGTCAAA
>JAHDEH010000039.1:0-3544 GCA_020628955.1 Alphaproteobacteria bacterium | reverse complement strand
ATACTGAAATTTGCAATTTCTCTACCATCATTTGTGGAACGAATTTCTGGATCGCGCCCAAGATTACCAATTAAAACTACTTTATTTAAACTTCCTGCCATTTTTACACTCTTTTTAGATTTAGATAATTTTGCCCAAAATGCTTTCTGAATTTACAAATTAAGGCAACATATTGTAAATTTAATTAAGTTTATGCAGTTTCATTGTCTCATTCACCTATTGTATATAGTATTCACTCGCCATTCTCGCCTAAACTTTAATTAAATATACAATAAATAGATCATAGCTACAGCTAGTTCATAATTCAAGATAAAAATTATTTTATTTGATTAATTTATCTACCTCTAGACAATTGATTGGCCTTGTCCCTTGGATGCCTCCTGCATTTTTGCTTGGTTGCGAACGGCTGCATTTGCTTTTGTAGGGCCTGATTTTTTGGCTCTATCTTCCAAAGTTTTGCGAACCTTCCCAGCTTTTTGCTTTACTTCTTCACTATATTTACCCTTAAGATCATTGATAATTTTGGAATTAACCGATTCAAGTTTATTAGTTGCCTTTCTGTCATTATTTTTTAGTTCATTCAGCTTATCCTGAGCATCGAATTGTTTTGTAGTAGATATTTTTTTTGAAGGCTCGATTTTTTGCAAATCTGTGTTTTTTGCAGCAAATTTATCTGCTTTTTCTAGATTGTTAGCTAATTTTTGTTGGCTTTTATTTATTTCTTTTTCATATTTTTTTACTTTGCTTGTATTGCCTTTAATCTGTGCAATTTCTTTTTTAGCATGTTTTTCTTCAATTTTTTCTATATTTTTCTCTGCTTTTTTACTGCGATAATCAACAATATCACTAGCTGCTTTTGCAGATTTTGCAGCACTATTTGCTTTCACCTGCGCGCTCTTGCTAAGATCGTTTTTTAAATTCTTTTCTTTTCTATCTAGTTTTTTTGTAGATTTGCTTTTTCCATCTTCTTTTATATCAGAAATTCGTGCTTTTGCTGCTTTTTCATATTTTTTTTCACTATTTTCTAGCTTATGCTTAGCTTTATCTTGAAGCTCGAGTGCTGCCTCTTTTTTCTTCATAAGTTTTTCTTTAGAAGAAAATAGATTTTTAATACCTCTTTTTCCTGATTTTTCGGCAAGCTTTGTAGTTTTTTCTAGGTTTTTTTGGTCTTTTTTAAGCTCAACTTTTGCCATTTTGGCATCTATTTTACGCGTTACTATATCTGCTTTTCGTTCTAGGTTTGGATCTTTTGCCGCTAGCTTGTTTGTTGCTTTTTGCTGCTCTTTTTCTAATTTTGATATTTTTCCTGATTTTTTTGTTCTGGCTGCAACTTTTTCTATTTTTTCGTTGGTGTTTTCTATAGCAGACTCATATTTTTTTATAGATGATTTATAATTTTCTTTAGCTTTGTCAAGATTTTCAGCTTTTTGCTCACGCCTTTGCTGAACTTTCTTTTTACTGCGAAATACATTAGCTACTTTGCTCATTTTGCCTTCGTTTGCAGCTGAAATTGCCTTTTTAAAATCCTTCTTGGCTTGCGTTGTTTCTTTTTTCACCTCTTTTTGGCTGCTTTGTGCACGCTTTAGACTGGCTTTATTAATATCATGCGTTCTTGCTGATTTTTTTGCCTGCTGTTTTTCTGCTAATTTAGCGGATGCTTTTTGTTTTTCTGCTGATTTTTCTTGGGCTTTTTTTTGTTCTTTCTCAGCCTTCTCTTTTTCTGCAGCTTCTTGCTTTCTTTGTTTTTCTTCTTGCTTAATTTTTTCTGTTTTATCGTTTTCCTTTTTTATTTCATCTTTAAGGCGTTGTTTTTCAACATCTTTTGCTTTTTTTTCTTCAGCTTCCTGGCGTTTTTCAATTGCTTTTTGCTTCTCTTTTTCAAGGTCTTCCATTTTCTCATCGTGCGATTTGAAAGCTTTTGGCTTAAGCTTTTTTAAAGAGCTAGGTTTGATATTGAAGGCCATATTATTTTCCCAAAATATTAATTACAAAATATAATTAATTATATCATAACATATCCTTAATATATTAGTTTTTTCAACTAACAGAGGTGCAAAAAAAATTTATGTAAGTTATTTTTGCAATAAACGCGAGAGAATTTTTGCCCGAGTCAGAAGAGGTAGTAAATTTTTAAGTTCAGGTCCGCTATTTTTACCAGTTAGAGCTAAGCGCAGCGGCATGAATAATTTTTTGCCTTTCTTGCCAGTTTCCGCAGCAATGCTTTTGGTCCAGGCTTCCCACGTATCTTCATTGATATTTTGGGGCAGCATTTTTGCAGCGCAATCAAGCAGTTCTGTATCTAAATCATCCACTTTTTCTGGATTAGTGCAAATTTGCCACCAATCTTTTATGTCATCTAGTTTTTTGAGGTTAGGGCGCACAGCAAGCCAGAATTTTTCATCGATTTGCTGCAAATTATTTTTCCCAAGATATGGCAAAATATCTGTGTATTCAAGGGAAATAACTAGTTTTTGATTGAGTATTTCAAGCTCATTTTTCATGAAAATAGTTGGGCTTGTCCCATAGCTATTAATATCAAAATTATCTATTAAATCATTCATCTCTTTGTGCGCAAAAAGGACGGATGAAGTGCCAACCAGCGCCAGGAAACTATTCACCGCCATTGGTTGCAAACCTTCGCTTTTTAGGGCGCTAATTTCAAAGCCACCAACACGCTTGGATATCTTTTCTTCCTTTGCTTTAATTAAGCTAAGATGACCAAATTGTGGTACTAAATTGCAGCCAGCCTCTTTGCTTACAGCTTCAAATAGCTGAATTTGCACAGCTGTGTTGCTTACATGATCCTCTCCGCGCAGGATATGCGTGATTCCATAGTCAAAATCGTCAATTACGCTGCAAAGCATGTAGGTAATTGTTCCATCTGCACGCACCAGTACAGGATCACCAATATTTCTGCCGTGATATTTAAGCTCGCCTTTGATCAAATCGTTCCAGCTTATTTCCTCTTCTGCAATCAAGAAACGGTAATGAGGCTTGCGACCTTCTTGTTCATAAATTGCAATTTGTTCATCCGATAAATTAAGGCTAGCGCGGTCATATTTTGGGGGTTTACCTGCTTGCATCTGAGTTTTTCTTTTTTCTGCAAGTTCTTCTGGCGTTTCGTAGCATGCATATAATCTGCCAGATTCTATTAGCTGATTTTTTATTTCGTTATATCTATCAAATCGCTCTGATTGTTTAAAACTCTTATCCCATTTTATGCCAAGCCAGTCAAGGTCGCAGTCAAGCGCATCTTTATATTCTTGTTTATTTCTTTGAACGTCTGTATCGTCTACGCGCAATATAAATTCGCCTTTATTCTTCCGCGCAAATAAAAAATTGATCAGCGCAGTACGCACATTGCCAATATGTAGTAAACCTGTGGGTGATGGAGCGAATCTAGTGATTATTTTGTTCATTTATTTGTAAATTATAATGTAATTAAATTCACTGCAGGATCTTTTAAGAATGGCTGGGACGGGAGGGATCGAACCTCCGACCGACGATACCAAAAACCGTTGCTCTACCGCTGAGCTACGTCCCA
>JAHDEH010000038.1 GCA_020628955.1 Alphaproteobacteria bacterium | reverse complement strand
AACTGCTTGTTTTTTTAAATTTTTATAATCATACTCTTCCCTGTGCATTACATAATTTTGAAGCATTATTTGAGACACAGATGCAAGAGGATTATTTTCAACAGTGTTTGCTCTATGTATTTGCGCAGTCTTGTTTGAAGATGTGTCTGCATTAATAGAATATTTAACCTGGTTTACCAAAGGAAAACTAGAGTAAATATTCAAAATAATTGAAACCAATGTTAAAATAGAAATAACAACAAAAATAAACACGAAAGATCGCTCGGTAAAGGGTGATGAATATTTATTATGATACCATTCTTGTGCATCTTCAAAATATTCTCCCGACTCTACATATTCTTTTTTAGGAATGTGATCTTTCATTATCTCATTTAATATTCAATTAACTAATTACTTATTTAATTGTATATTGTTTTTCAGAAATATATATTTTTTTTTGAATTCACTAGCTCTATTTGCAAACAATTATCTTATTTGTTGCAAACTGAGCATATTTTATATAATAAAAACAATTATTTTTATTATTTTCTTAATTTACTCTTGAGAAGAAAGGGTAATATCTATTACTATAAGACAAGAGATAAATAAATTAAAATCAGAAGAACAATGAAATATACAATTAAATTATCAGCAATTTGTATCGCATTAATATCTTTTTATTCGTGCACTCCAAAAGAGCCCTATGAACTAAGAAGCCCTTGTGTAGCTGCAGACTCTGCTAATGAATACGCAATCACGCCTTGTGTTCGCAAGCCAGTCAACTATAGCAGAGCTATAATTTAGCCAAAAATTAATCTTGTTTTTAAAAGATTTATACAATTCTCCATTGTTTCTACCTCTTGTTTACTGAGCAAAGATGGAGACCTTTCTATGCAAACAATAAATCCATGGCTATCATCCGAATCAACTATGCGAGTTATGTATAATTTATAGCTACCTTTTTTAAAGCTATAATTTTTTACCAATAAATTTTTCTCTTCAAAGCCTAATAACAAATCTTCTTTATTTGATGATATGTAATTAATCACTTCTTTTCTAAAGTAATTATTATCATCACTAGCTTGATCTATAGAATCTAATATAATAAGCTCTTCTAGATTATAATAATCTTTTATTTTTTTTATTAAATTGCTACAAAATTCAGAAGCATTACTGGCTTTTTGACTATCAATTAAAGCATTGCATAAAAATTTAGTATCAAGATAAAACTGTATTAATAGCACATTTTTTTCATCTAGAGCTTTTTTATACCTAGATAATTTCATAAACAAAAAGATACAGACTGATATTAAAGCTAATGCTGCAACATATATTATATTAGGATTCATGTTTTTAATTTAAACCAATATTTTTCTCAAATTTCAATGGTTATATTTATTGAATCAATAAGCGTTAAACCATGGGTTCATTATGCACTATATTACTCTCTTTGCAAGCATTTTTTTTATTTTTTTTAGTGAAATTTTAAAAAAATTCTATATAGTGAGAATATTATAAATTTAATTAAAAAAAATACATTATGAATGAAGTCATTGCAGCAGACCAATTAAAACAATACATAGACAGAATAGAGCGCCTAGAAAGCGATAAAGCAGATATTAGCGACGATATAAAGCAAGTATTTGACGAAGCTAAAGCAAACGGCTTTGATACAAAAATAATGAAACAAGTACTAAAAATTAAAAAAATGGATAAAGATTCTTTAGCAGAACAAGAAACAGTTCTTGAATTATACAGATCAGCTTTGGGACTTTAATAATACTATTGATGTATTGAATTTTAGTCAAAGTACCGAGCGACAATAGGTTAAGTGAATACTATATACGGGTGGTTCAAGCGAGACAATGAAACTGCATAAACGGGAGTTAAATTTACAATGTTCCATTGATAAATTTTTGCAAATCTTGGTTACCAGAATTATCTAATTCACCAATAGATCCGGACCAAACAATACCTCCTTTAAACAAAAAGGCCGCCTGCTTACCAATGGCTCTTGCACTTTGCATATCATGGGTAATAGTTACAGTAGTTGCACCAAGCTCTTCGCGCACTTTGATTATCAAGTCATTGATAACATTGGACATAATCGGGTCAAGCCCAGTTGTTGGCTCGTCAAAAAATATCACTTTTGGGTTAGTACACACAGCCCTTGCAAGAGCTGCTCTCTTTTGCATTCCTCCAGATAGTTCAGATGGATGCATGTCAAGAACCCTATCTGTAAGCCCCACAGATATTAATTTTTCTCTAGCCAAATCACGAAATTCTTTTTTGCTTTTTTTATATATTTTTTTAGCAAAGAATACTATATTCTGCTCTATTGTAAGCGAATCAAATAATGCCCCGCCTTGGAATAGATAACCACAATTTTCTAGCATTTTCAGCCTTGCCTTATGATTCATTCCAACTGATTCTTGATCGTTGTATAATATACTACCAGCATCTGGTTCTATTAATCCTATCATAGATTTGATTAATACTGATTTACCAGTCCCGGAACCACCAAGTATTACAAGAGAACTATCTTCGACAACATCTAGATTTACATCTTTTAAAACATCGTGCTGATCAAATGATTTACGTAATGATCTTATTTTGAATTTTAAATTTTTTTCCATCAGCTAAAAAATATTTCTGTTATTAAATAATTACTAATCAAAATCAAAATCGATGAACTCACAACTGCAGAAGTTGTTGCAAACCCTACCCCTTTTGCTCCTTTATCTGAATAATACCCATGATAGCAGCTCATAATCGATATAATAAAACCAAACACGGCCGCCTTGACTAAGCCAGATATAACATCAGCAGCCTCTAAATATTCAAGTGTATTAATTATGTAATTTGTGCTATTGAAGTCTAATTTATAAACACTTACCAAATAGCCACCCATAACACCAATAATATCGCCAACCAAAACTAAGCATGGCAATGTTAGCACTGCAGCTATAACCCTTGGAGTTACCAAATACTTTATAGAATCTGTAGAAAGCGTATATAGCGCATCTATCTGCTCCGTTACTCGCATTGTAGCAATTTCTGCAGCTATCGAAGCCCCTACCCTGCCAGCTACCATAAGCCCAGCAAGCACAGGACCAAGCTCCCTTGTAATTGAAAGAACTACAACAGTTGCAATCGATCCTTCAGCCGAAAAACGTGAAAAGCCAGTATAGCTCTGAAGCGCAAGCACAGCACCTGAGAAAAAAGCTGTCATTGCAACAACTGGTAATGAATAAAAACCAATATTAATTACATGACGCAAAATAAGATCTAAATATAATGGCCTCTTAACAAGACCAACCCCAGCCTTGGTTATAAAAATTGCCAATGCTCCAATTAATTGAAACATCTTTAATGTTTTTATACCTATTGCTCTAACAAATTCTATCATTACTTTATTAATTAATTTATATATTTTTTTTCAAAACGACTACCAAGAGACGTTATTACTTCATAATAATTAGTGCCTATCAACTTGGCAATATCTGAAGGTGTATTATTATAACCTATTATTTCAACATATGCACCAATATTTAAATATTTTTCTGGAATTTTTGTAACATTAATTGTAATTAAATCCATAGAAACTTTGCCTACTATTTCTGCTCTATGGCCATTTATATATACACATCCTATGTTGCTAAGCGCCCTGTGAATACCATCTGCATAACCAATCGCGATAGTTGCAATGCGCATCTTATGCTTTGAACTATTCACAAAACTTGCATTATACCCAACAGCGTCGCCTGGATTAATCTGGCGCAATTGCAAGATAGGCGCAAGAACTTTGAGCGGTAATTTTATATTTTCCTCATGACCTTCTGGTTGTAAGCCATAAATAGCAGCGCCTGGCCTTGCTATCTCATAATGAAAGTTATTGCCTAAAAAAATACCATTCGAGTTAGCCAAGCTTCTCTTGATATTAGGAAATTTTTGGCAATATAGCTCAAATTTGTTTCTCTGATCCTCATTTAATGGATTATTAAACTCTTCGGCTGAAGCTAGATGACTCATAACATATAAAATATCAAGCGTATTGCTATATTTTTTTATATCAAAATTATCAATTTCACCCTTCTCCATTCCTAGTCTACTCATGCCAGTATCTAGATGAATAACAGATTGGAGTTTTTTTTGTAATTTAAGAGCGAAGCTATGCCAAATATTTATTTGATATTCTGAACTCAGAACAGGTATTAAATCATAATCTATAAAATTATCTAGCTCATTTTCGAAAACCCCAGAAAAAACATAGATATTAGCATGATCTAAATTTCGATTTTGAAAATTTAAACGCAAATCTATCGCCTCTTGATAGTTTGCAACGAAAAAATCTCTACAACCACAGCCATATAAAACAGGAGCAATTTCATAAACACCAAGACCATAACAGTCAGCCTTCACAGCTGCCCCTGCTTTTGCACCTTTTTTCAAAGCGTTTTGCAAGTACTTATAATTACTTTTTATAGCGCTTAAGTCTATCTCTAAAATTGACCTTGTCATATTTTTCTCTTAGCAAAATTATTTATTAAAAGCTGCTTACTACTATAATACTGTAAATTTAATTACTATTTTGAATCAGATTTAAGCTTCCTCCTTTTTCTCAGATCTTCCACCTTTGTTTGTATCTTCTTCTGGTTTGTAATCAGTGCATGCTGCAATTGGTACGCAATGAGCATAGCCACCTTCTACGCGAACTACTCTGATCTTATCACCTTTATAAAATTTTAGCTCTTCGCCTCTGCTTATTAATATTTCTGCATTAAGAACTATATTTCTTTTTTTCCAGAGAACTTTTGCTCTTTCTCCACTCAGTGCAAAATAATCATGTAATTCTACATTTTTGCCAATTAATGTCATATGATAAGGATAGAGCTTAATTTGCCAATCATAGAATCTTTTCTTGAATTGTATTACTACAGCAGTGGGGAAAGCTAGAAAAAAAGCTAGCAGCACTAATATATTGTCAGTAGGCAGTATATAGAGTACAACACCTGCAGCTATAAAACCAACACCAACCAAAGCCATGGCTGTGCCGTAATATATCAGAAATTCAAAAACTATTAAGAAAGCTCCCATAAAAAACATTAGCTTATAGTATTCTTCTGGCCCTACTTCTTCCATTTTTTCCTATTTTTTAATTAATAAATAATAAACTTATTTAGCTTTTTCTTTTAAAAAAGCAATAACATTTGCAATATCCTGCGGTTTTTTTAAACCCGCGAAAGACATTTTTGTGCCAGGCATGTATTTACTAGGTTTTTGCAAGAAATGATATAGACTATTTTTATCCCAAATTCCACCAAAAGCAAGCAGTGCTTTAGAGTAATTGAATCCAGGAACGGTGCCTTTTTTCTTTCCTACAATGCCCCATAAATTAGGCCCAACTTTATTAGAACCTCCCTGCTCTAAACTATGACAATTGACGCATTTTTTTATTATTTTTGCACCATGTTCTGCATTTGCAGAAGCCATAATCTCTTCTATATTAACCTCCTCTTTTGGCTGCTGACCTGCATCGCTTGCTGAACTATCATTTTCTGATACTTCTATTTTATATCCACGTTTTTCTATTTCTAGATCTGGTTTATACAAAATATTTGCTACAAACGAAACAATCAAAGCAATCAAACTAGAAAGCAATATTGAAGCTGCAATTTTATTTAGTTCTAATCCTGACATAATACCTTATTTAAAATTAATTTACAAGTCTTCTAAATTCCAACGTGCTCTTGGTTTAAAATCTATATTATTTATTATACCAAGCTTATACCTCTCTAGTCCAGCAAAAGCTATCATAGCCGCATTATCTGTGCATAAATTTATTGGTGGCGCGATAAAACTATAACCTATTTTATTACAAAAATCATTAAATTTTGTTCTTATTTCAATGTTTGCAGCAACTCCTCCTGCTACAACAATTCTTGTACCATTATGCTCAGCGCTATATTGCAAAATTGCCTGCTGCGCTTTTTTTATTAAAATTTCGGCTACAGTTTTTTGGAAACTTGCGCAAATATCTGCAATATCTACATCAGAAAGTTTATCAAATTTTTGTATTTGAGTGCGCACAGCTGTTTTTAAACCAGAAAAAGACATATCGGCATTTTTTTTATTACAAAGAGGTTTTGGGAAATCAAATCTATCACCATCTCCATTTTTTGCATATTTTTCAATCAAAGGACCACCAGGAAAACCTAAACCAAGCATTTTTGCTACTTTATCAAAAGCTTCGCCTGCTGCGTCATCTAGGGTTTCGCCTATAATTTTATATTGCCCTACCCCTTGCACAGCAACAAATTGGCAGTGCCCTCCACTAATCAAAAGCAATAAATATGGAAATTCTACCCCATCACTGAGTCTTGGGGTAAGCGCATGACCTTCAAGATGATTTATCGCGATATACGGAATTTTTAAAGCGCTAGATATAGCCTTGCCATACATAGAACCAACAATAACACCGCCAATTAGACCAGGACCACAAGTTGCAGCCACTGCGTCAATGTCAGCAAAATCCATATTTGCTTCCTGAAAAGCTCTGTCGATAGCTATCTTTATATTAGAAAAATGCGATCTAGCTGCAATCTCTGGCACAACACCAAGAAACTCTTCGTGCTCTTCATTTTGGCCAATAACCACATTTGCTAAAATATTCGGCCCGGATTCTATAATTGCTGCAGCTGTATCGTCACAGCTAGATTCCAGGCCTAAAATTTTTATAGTCAAAATTTTTTATTTAATTGCGTTATGTAAATGTTTAATAAAATGAATAATATCAAGTTTATTTTCTGGCGCATTGATATCAAGAGCATGTTTTTGCTCTTTGGGAATGTACACCATCATATTACTCAGCACTGCATAATATAAATTCTTAGCAGGAATATAGCCAGATTCACTGCGAATAGCCATAGCATTACCTGCGTGATGATATACTTTATTACCATTTTCCAATGTTGAAATATACACACCATAACCCATTTTACTGCTTACACCCGTTTTACTTGGTACATCGTAATAGCCTGTTGTCATTTGTTTGTACGAAGCTTTGGACAGAACCTTGCCTCCATGCAACGCCTTCAGCCATTTTATTAAATCTTCAGTTGTTGAAGCTATACCGCCATCTGCAAATGGAAACATTAAAATTGGAGCTTTTGCTGGATTTATCATCGGCTGCTTTGTTCCTGCAGGGGTAATAAAATAACGCCAAGGAGCTGGCTCTGACGCTGGGTCTTTTTGCCCTTTGATCGCCTCATCTTTACCTATAAGCCTAGTGTTTTTTAAATTAAGAGGTTTAAAAATATTATTTACATAAAAATCATTTAAAGAACTACCACTAACTTTTTCAATAATCAGTCCAAGTAAAACGAAGTTTGTATTATTATAATCATGCTTCTGGCCTGGAGTCATTGAAAGCTCCTTACCTGCTGCGTAATTAGCAATATCTTTATTTATTTCGTTATGTAGTTTTTTTTCATCTAATTTAGCTTTAAAGAAATATTCAGCAAGCCCACTTCTATGCGTTAACAGATTATGTATTGTCAAAACATCCGCCCATGCTGGCA
Source organism: Alphaproteobacteria bacterium (assembly GCA_020628955.1). GTDB lineage: Bacteria > Pseudomonadota > Alphaproteobacteria > Rickettsiales > Rickettsiaceae > Megaera_A. Next base: position 2,365 of record JAHDEH010000038.1, on the reverse strand, counting down.
TTTTTCCATCTTTCCAGATGTCGCTATCCTTGCCTAGATGCTTAGATATTTTATCATGCACATTAAGCAAACCACGCTCTTGCAATTTTAAAATACATACTGCAGTAAATGTTTTTGTTGCAGAGGCAATTGGCATAATTTCATTTTCTATTAAATTCCTTTTTTCTTCAATAGATGCATGGCCATTGGCGCCCTTTAATAGTACAGATTTTCCGTCTTCTATCCTATATACACCGTTCATAAAACGATTTTCTATATATTCAGATGCAGCATTATTTAATTTAGATTTTATATTATTTGTTGAAGCCGAGCTAATATTAGTAAGAAGTAATATTGCAGCTATAATAGATAGATATTTTTTCATTATTTACCCTTTATTATTTTTTTTGAAGCGCTTACAAAAACGCCCCAAAAAAATAGCTCCTTTAACAAGGGATGTCAATATAATTTTAACACCGCTTAAAGCATTTGATATAAATTATTCAATCTTTTGGCAAAAGCGCCAGCATCCACCAACGGCTCGCCCTCTATAACACACGCTTGATCATATAGCAAATGCACAAGTTCTTTATTAATATCTGCTTTTTCAAGCACATTTATTTCTGCACTAATCTTTTGCAGAACTTTATGCGATGGATTAATTTCCAAAATTTTGGCAGTTACTCCTTGAATCTGCTTTTGCTCCATCAAATAGCGCTCCATTCTGATATCCATTGCACCATCTGCAACCGCCAAACATGAAGGGCTAGATGTTAACTTTTTTGATATTTTAACATCTTTAACAAGAGAACCAAGCGTTTCTTTGCAATATGCAACTAAATCTTCATAGCCATTCTCATTTTCTTTATTATCAGGATCATTGTTTTTATCTGCATTATTATCTAGATCAATATCACTTCTAGTAACAGATTTAAGTTCAACTTCTTTATATGTGCTATTTACATTAACCCAAAAATCATCAACAGTATCCGTGAACAATAAAACGTCAATTCCTTTATTCAAGAATCCTTCAATTTGCGGATTATTGCGTAATTTTTCTGCATCATCACCACTTAAATAATAGATTGTTTTGTTTTCACCTTTGATATTTTCAATATATTCATCAAGGCTAATCATTTTATTATGCAGAGCACTTTGGAATACACATACTTCCATCAATTTTTCGTTATTAGCAGTGGCCTCGCACAGACCTTCTTTTAACACACCACCAAAATTATTCCAGAATGTATGATAACCTTCTGCATCTGAATTTTTAGCTTTTTTAAGCTCAGAAAGAATACGCTTAGTCAGTGATTGTTTAATTTTTTCCATAGTTGCATTCTGCTGCAAAGTCTCGCGGCTTATGTTAAGAGGCAAGTCTTCAGAGTCAACAACGCCTCGCATGAAGCGTAAATATTGAGGAACTATATCAATATTCTCATCTGCAATAAATACCTTCTTAATATACAACTTTACACGACATTTTCTGTCTGGGTGGAATAAGTCAAACGTTTTATTTGTTGGTACAAATAGTAAGTTCGTAAACTCTATAGCCCCCTCATTTTTATTGTGGATTGTTATCCACGGCTCATCTGCAGCATGAGAAACGCTTTTATAAAATTCATTATATTGCTCTTGCTGAATTTCCGCTTTATTTTTAGTCCACAAAGCAGATGAAGAATTTACTTGATTTTCATTACCACTCTCATCGGTGAAAAAAATTGGCACTGAAATATGATCAGAATAGCTTTTAATTATGTGCTTAATACGAAAATGATCCAAGAAACTTTCCTCTGCTTGTTTAATGTGCAAAACAATTTCTGTGCCTCTGGTAAAATTGCGATCGCTATCTGCTATAACATATTCGCCCTGGCCATCTGATTTCCATGTGCAAACCTTATCCTCTCCTGCTTTTTTAGATGTAACTATAATTTCATCTGCAATCATAAAAGATGAATAAAAACCAACGCCGAATTGACCTATCAATTGGCTATCTTTTTTATTATCTCCAGATAATTGGCTCAAGAAACGCTGCGTGCCAGATTTTGCAATTGTACCAAGATTATCAGTAAGATCCTGACGATTCATGCCAATACCATTATCTCTGACAGTAATAGTTTTAGCTTCTTTGTCTACTGATATACTAATTTTAAAGTCAGGATCTTCTTTAATTAAATTACTATCTGTTTGACTTAAAAATTTAAGCTTGTCACAAGCATCAGAGCTATTAGATATCAACTCACGCATAAAAATTTCTTTATTTGCATAAAGAGAATGAATCATTAAATGTAGTACTTTGCCTATTTCGGCATCAAATTTCTTTTTTTCTTCGGCCATAAAAAACTCCATAAATTATTATTATGCTGTTTAATATAAGCATTATGAT
>JAHDEH010000037.1:7281-10002 GCA_020628955.1 Alphaproteobacteria bacterium | reverse complement strand
CAATAGCGCAAAAGAAGCACCACGAATTTACTCTGCATAACAAAAAAATAATAGATGAATATGATTGGCTGCGCGGAAAAGAATGGCCAAAAAAGATAACAGATAATAAAATTTTATCGTATCTTGAAGAAGAAAATAAATATTATACTGACAATATATCGCCGCTAACGCATGAAAAAGATGTGATTTTTCAAGAGTTAAAGGGTAGAATAAAGCTTAAAGATCAATCTTTATACTCTAAAAGAGATGATTATTTTTACTATACACGTACAGAGGAAGAGCTTGATTATCCGGTATATTGCAGAAAAAAAGGCGATACAAAAAACCAAGAGGAAATTATTCTAGATGTTAACCAGCTAGCAGAAGGAAAAAAATACACAAGCCTTGGTGCGTTTGCAGTGAGTCCTGACCATAATTTACTTGCTTATTCCATAGACCATGATGGCTCTGAGCGCTATATTATAAAAATTTTAAACCTAGCAACGGGTAAATATCTAGATGATATTATAGATAACACAATTGGCGGAATTGTTTGGCACGAAAATATAGATGGTTTTTTCTACACCCCAACCAATAAAGAGTGGCGACATGATAAATTAATGTTCCATAAACTTAGTCAAAAAACAGAGGATGATAAGTTAATTATACATGAGCAAAATCCTCTTTATAGCGTTTCTTGCGGAAAATCCTCTAGTAAAGAATTTATATTTATAGATGTTGGCGGGCATGACAGCAATGAAATTTCCTATATTAAAATGGATGATAAATCATTTAAAGTTAATTTGATTAAAGAAAGAAAAGATACAATTCAATATGATGTCGACCATGGAGGAGAATATTTTTATTTGCATCAAAATGATAAAGCTAAGAATTTTAATCTCTTAAGGGCAAAAATTCCACATCAGTTTAACATTGGAGATAGAGTTGTTTTTGAAGAATATATAAAAGAAGACAAAGCAAGATATCTTGTTAGCTTCGATATAACTAAGAACTATTTATTACTAAATTACAAAAACAAAGGTTTAGTTGAACCGCTGGCCATAAATTTAAAATCTTCAAAACAGCAAAATATTTTGTTTCAAGATGAGGCCTATACTGCTAGTGTTTTTTCTACTAATTATGAAGAAGATGATATCAGAGTTAGTTATTCCTCCCTTGCTTTGCCAGCTACTGTGTATAAATATGACTTTGCAGCAAATAATAAAGAAATTCTAAAAATACAAGAGATACCCTCTGGTCACGCTCCTGAAGATTATGTAGTTGAAAGATTGCAAGTAGAAACTGACTCGGTTGTTGTACCTGTTAGTTTGATATATAAAAAAGATCTATTTAAAAAAGATGGCAGCAATCCATTATATTTATACGCGTACGGATCTTATGGACATAGCGTGGCGCCATCATTTAAAAATACAGCCATCAGTTTTGCTGATCGTGGCTATGTATATGCCATTGCACATATTAGGGGAGGTGATGATCTTGGCCATGATTGGTATGAGTCTGCAAAATTTTTGAATAAAAAAAGAACATTCAATGACTTCATCGCTTGCGCAGAATATTTGGTGGACAATAAATATACGTCAAAAGGCAATATAACTATTGCAGGTGGAAGTGCAGGAGGGATGCTGATAGGTAATGTGATAAATCAGAGGCCTGAACTATTCAAAATAGCTGTTGCGCATGTGCCATTTGTGGATGTGCTGAACACTATGTTAGACGAAGATTTGCCTCTAACTCCAGGAGAGTTTAAAGAATGGGGCAACCCCAAAGAGCCTGAATATTTTGAGTATATGCACTCTTACTGCCCATATAGCAACGTTAATGAACAAAATTATCCACATATTTATGCAACTGCAGGGCTTACGGACCCAAGAGTTGGATACTGGGAGGCAGCAAAATGGGTTGCAAAAATACGTGCAAATAAAACAGATGATAATAAAGTTTTGCTAAAAACAAATATGGATTATGGGCATAGCGGCGCATCCGGAAGGTTTGATTACTTAAAAGAAACTGCAGAGGAAATGGCATTTATTTTTAGTATTAAATGATATAATAGGCTACTTTTTTATCATAACTGACGCTCCTCGCTGGTGAAGTTTTGGTCATCACCATGACATAATTTATATTTTAAAAATCCATTAAAATTTTATTTTGCGCTTGGAATATTTTTGGCATTACTTCTGCAGCGAGGTTGGTCATTTGTTGAAGCTCTGTAAGTGAAAAATCTGACTCTTCACCAGTCGCCTGAACCTCGATTAAATTACCTTTTTGATTAAAAACAAAATTAGCATCAATTTCTGCAGTGCTATCTTCTGCGTAATCTAGATCCGCAACGATTTCACCATTATATATTCCGCATGATATTGCAGCTACTTGGCTAATAAGCGGATTTTTTCTTATAATTTTTCTATCCATTAAGTTTCTAATTGCTAAATGCAGGGCCACGTAGCTCCCCGTGATAGCAGCTGTTCTGGTACCGCCGTCAGCATTTATTACGTCGCAATCTAGCATAATTTGTCTTTCTCCAAATTTTTTAAGGTCAATGCTAGCTCGCATTGATCTGCCAATTAACCTTTGTATTTCAAGGGTTCTGCCGCCTTGTTTTCCGCTGCTTGCTTCTCTTTGCATTCTGGTTCCTGTGGACCTTGGCAACATAGAATATTCAGCTGTAAGCCAGCCAGTGCCTTTGTTTTTTAAAAATCTTGGAACAGTGTCGCTATAGCT
>JAHDEH010000037.1:0-7231 GCA_020628955.1 Alphaproteobacteria bacterium | reverse complement strand
AACATGCGTGTTGCCATACGTCACCATGCAAGACCCCTCTGCATGATTTAGAACATTTGCTTCTATTGATAGCTCCCTAATTTCATTTAATTTTCTTTTTGATGGTCTCATTGATCTAATTTTTTTGTAAATTTATTATTTTTTAATCTTGAAATATTTAAATAAGATAATTATATTCCAGTATAGATATTTTCTAAATAAGATAAAGAGTTTAAAATGGAAACACAAGAAAAAAATCAAGGTTCAAAAAAAAATAATAATGAAGAATTAGAAGAAGTAAGTGAGCAGAAGGAAGTTAGTAAAGAAACCAACCAAGAAGACCAAGCTACTAGCGAAGAAGAAAATGAAGAAGTAGAGGGGCAGGAAATAAGCTTAGAGGAGTTGGTACTTAGCTTAAAAGAACAAAATGAGGATATGCAGGATAAGTTGCTGCGTCAAATGGCCGAGTCTGAAAACATCAGAACAAGATCACAGAAATCACTTACTGAAGCTAGAGAATATGCTATCTTTGCATTTGCAAAGGATCTAGTATCCGTAATGGATAATTTAAGTATGGCACTTGCGCATTTGCCCGAAGAAATGGACGACAAAACCAAGAATGTTATTGAGGGCGTGAAGATGACCAAGTCTGAGCTTGCCTCAGTCTTTTTCAAGAATGCTCTTGAAATTATAGAGCCAAAAACAGGAGATAAGTTTGACTATAATTTGCATCACGCAATTTCTCAAGTAGAAAGCGCAGACCACGCAGCAGGGCAAATTGTTGGTTCTATGCAAGCAGGTTACAAAATAAAAGACAGATTGATACGTCCAGCGTCGGTTGCTGTTGCAAAATAAATTTACAGCCTCTATAATTAATACCAAAAGAGTGCTACTGGTATTGTAAACTTAAGTTTAACTGATATATGTAGCACTTTATTTAATTTATTTATCTAAAGGCTTTAAAATTTATGAATAAAATTATAGTTTGGGCAATTGCATTGCTGACTGTCATGTATGCAGTGTATTTACTTTCGGATACTTTGGTTCCGTTTATATTATCGTTTGTATTTGCATATTTGCTGCAGCCAGCAATTGAAGCTAATTGCACTAAATTTAAGTTGCATAGATCTATTGTTACCACAATTATATTTACACTCTTCATGAGTGGATTTATAGCTATAATAGTAATATTTATTCCTTTAGTTTACAAGCAATTTACAGTTTTTATACATAAAATTCCACAATATAAAACCAATTTTGAAATATTACTTTTACAATGGTCAGAAAAATTGCATGAGATTGATCCAGAAATAGCCGAAAAAGTTAAAAGTTCTGGCTATAGTGTTATAAATAATATATTTGGTATATTCTCTTCGCTTGCTAATTACGCTTGGGATGGCGCGATGGCTACAATAAATTTCTTTGTTATTTTGTCTCTTATACCGATAATTCTTTATTATTTTCTTCGTGATTGGCCAGAAATAGTAAGTAGCGTGGAATCTTTATTGCCACGCCGCGGGAAGAGTAAGGTCAGAAAGATTTTTATAGATATCAACGAACTTTTATCTGCATATATACGCGGGCAACTTAATATATGTTTTATGCTAAGTTTTTACTATTCAATGATGCTGACCCTAATGGGGCTTGACCTTGCATTGTTGCTTGGCGTTGTTTCTGGGTTCTTTATAATCATTCCTTTTATAGGGCCGTTTTTAAGCTTTTTTCTTGTTATGCTGAGCAGCTATATTGCATTTGGTTTTGGCAAAAAATTATTATATATAGCAATTTTATTTTTAGTTGGTATGCTAGTGGAAGGGTATATTTTAACACCGAAAATTATAGGCGATAGAATTGGTTTGCACCCGGTATGGGTTATTTTTGCAGTTATTGCAGCAGGTAGTTTATTTGGCTTTTTAGGAATTTTATTAGCAATTCCTCTTGCAGGTGTAGTTAAAGTTTGCCTTTCTTATTTAATTGAGTATTATAAAAATAGTGATATATATAAACTATAAAAAATGCAGCAAATAGCTTTTTCTTTTTCTCCAGATGCTTATAAACTAGATGAATATATACAATCATCTTCTAATGAGCTTGCACATAATGCAATTGTAAATTCCAGTAATAATTGGGGAGTTTTGCCTTACAAGAAGGCTTTAATCATAAATGGACCTAAAAATTCAGGAAAAACCTTTTTGGCAAAAAAATGGCAAAATAATATAGGCGCCTTGTTCTTACAAAAAAACAAAGCTTTATCTGAAAATGATTTGCTAAATCACCCGGCCTTCATTATTGATGGATTTGATAATTCTCATAGTGAAGAAGATGTGCTGCATAAATTTAATGCAATTAATGAGGCTGGAAAATATTTGCTAATTACTGTAAATAATATACCAAGCTTAAAGCTACAAGATCTTAAATCTAGAATTAATGCAACAAATATTATTAATATACAGCCACCAGATGACCAGCTGATGGAAATATTAATATTCAAACATTTCTCTAATAATGCAGTTTCGGTAAGCAGAGAAGTAGTTAGTTATTTGCTTAAGCATTTGCCTAGGAACTTTCCTGAAATTTCTGAGTCTTTAGCAAAAATAAATCTGTCTGCATTGCAGCAAAAGAAAAAAATAACTATACCTTTTATTAAAACAATATTAAAAATTTAACATGAAAACAAGCATCAAAATCATTGGAATTGTCATGATTGTATATTTATCTAGCACTGTGTTAGCTAGTGCCTATGGGCTCCAGGGCTATTGCCCAGTTAGCAAAAGCCACGATAATAAACATCAACCGCAATCTTTTGAAACTTCAAATAATTTGCTGAAAAAACCAGGGCAGGATATATCTTATTGCGGTGAAAAAATAGTAGTATTTGGAAGGGTTCTTGACAAAAAATGTAAACCTGTTTCAAATGCAAAAATCAATATTTGGCAAGTTAACTGCAAAGGAAAATATCCATACGAACTAAGTAATAAAAATTTTGATAGTGAAATTATGCAAATAGATAATGAAAATAGTTTTACTGGTAATGGAACAACTATCTCAGACGAGGATGGGAATTTTGCTTTTATTACTATCTACCCCAAGGGAGCGCATGGTTTAAGGCCTCATATTAATATTATTGCAGAGCATGAGATAGCTGGCAGCCTTCAAACAATGTTGCTTTTAAAGAACAACATGGCAACGAATATGAGCTTGCAGGAAATTGCCAGGGAAGAGGAAGGGGCTAATGCATATTATTTTGAAATAGCGCTGCCAAACTCAAATTAATTAAGATTTATACTTATAATATATAAAATATTTTTATGATAAAAAATACTGGAAAATTTATAACCTTTGAAGGTGGGGAAGGTAGTGGAAAATCGACGCAAAGTAAGCTTTTAGTTGATTGGCTAAATGATAACGATATAAAAGCAATACATACAAGAGAAGTAGGCGGCACTAAGGAAGCAGAAAAAATCAGAGATGTGCTTGTGTATAATGAACTTAAGCCTTTGACGGAGCTGATGCTTGTGATGGCAGCAAGGTTTGAGCATTTACATAATGTGATTATTCCTAATTTAAATAAAGGAATATGGGTGGTGTGCGACAGGTTCATAGATTCTACTGCCGCGTATCAATCTGGCGTTTCGGGCCTTTCTATGAATGATATATATAATCTACATCATCAATTAATGAATGTAAAAAATGAAGATATAAAAATTATGCCAGATATTAGTTTTTTTATGGATATATCTCCAGAATTAGGGCTCGATAGGGCGCAAGCACGCGGAGAAATTAATAAATTTGATGACAAAAATATTACATTTCATAATTTAATTTATCAAAATTTCAAAAAAATATTAACAAAAAAGCCAAAAAGATTTATAAATGTTGAGTGTTTAGATAAAACTATACAAGAAATTAATCTGGAAATACAAGGATACATAAATGTCAAAATGGAGAATTTGCAATAATACAGATCAACTAATTTACGATGTAGTATTTGCACTTAGGAAAGCTCAATTTTTAATAAAATCAGAGCAACATGAATTATTATTTATAAATTCTCATTTGGAAGAAAATTATCCAGATTTTAATTTTGATAATTTGCATTCAGAACTTTTAAAAATCACTTCTTCGCAAATTAGTTCATCTGAATATAAAGATCATATATCATCTAGAATTGAAAATTTAAATTCTGTTATTATTAGCCTTACATATAATGCAAATCTTGAGGAATCTATTGCGCATATTATTAATGGCAACATTGCCGAACTAGAGTTTGATAATACAATACAAGAATCACTACCTAAAATAGGTTCTTACTGGGGCAGTAGCCAGGTTGCAGAGTATAGCGCCTTATTGCTTTTGATTAATTCTGTAGTAACGGGCAAATCTATACATAATATAGCTTGTGAGTATAAAAACTTATTTGATCAGGTGATTGTAATGCAAAATAAACAAAATTATTTTTTAGAAGAGTCTAATCATCATTATTTTTATTTCCCTAAATCGTATTATGAGCTTGGTTTAATAAGTGGTTCATCTATTACTACAATGAATAGGATCAGAAAAATATATGATACAAGAGATGCTTATTTTGTAGAAGACCCAAAAAAAACTGTTGGTGATAATTGCGTTATAGGGGGCGAAAATTATTTGTATCTTGGCAAGCAAGAGAATAATGACGTATTGATTAAATACGAACCAAAAAAGCATAGCATAAATGGTTTTGGCTATAGACTAATTAATGTAGATGCCAATCTTAGCTTTCAAGCCGAGCTGAATGCTGATATTCCAAGGGAATATAGTTCGTGGCAGGACATGCCAAATTTACTTGCCTCGACCGATGAAGAAGTTGAAGATATACATTTTAGCTTATCAAGCGATAGTTATGCATCTGACGATGATTTTTTATTAGGAGTTAGTGTTTAATTTTTATTACATAACCGATTAGTAATCAAGATGGTGCTAGTTTTAATATCCAAATCATATTGATTGGTGTTATTTATAATTTGCGTAATATCCTGGTATTTTTCTTGAATTTTATGCAAAGGCTTTAACCCAAGCTGTTCTATTAACTTCTCTTCTGTTTGGGATAAATTTACTTTTATATTAGAGTAATATTTTACCAAGTTAGACAGGCATAATTCAATAGCATATGTAAAATCACTCCATAAATCCCTATCTTTATTACTGAATTTGCTAAAAAATTTTAGTTTCTCTTCAATATTGGTGCTTGCAAGACATGGCATTATATATTCTTCATTTATTATAATATCATTATTTGATAAGTTAAAATTCTCTGTTATTTTTGCGCATCTTGAGAGAATCGTGGGTAGTATAATATTGATTTTACTAGTGATTAGAAAAATATGAGTATTTGGAGGAGTGTCTTCTAGTAATTTTAAACAACAATTTGCTGCATTTAAATTCATTAGCTCTGCATTTTTTATAATTGCTACTTTTTTTCCTGACACTACAGATGTTTTATATAAAAAATCCTGCATTTTTCTGATTTGGTCAACGGGTATATTGCGCGTGCTTGCATCTGCTTTTTCTACCAACATATAGTCACAATAATTTTTTGCATTATCTATTTTAAAAATATGCTTTGCAATGAATTTTTCAGTTATATTTATTGCCTTATCAGTATCATCACTGTTTATTATATAGCTATTATGTAACTTATTCAGCATTGCAGCTTTTTGTAGAGATTCAAGAATCATTTTTCTTCTAGCCTCGCAATAGTGGCGCTAGGGCCAATAATTTCCATAATTTCAAACACGCTAGGCGAGGCGGTCATTCCAGTGATATACGCCCTGAGCGGTTTCATGAGAGCGCCCAGCTTCATGTCATTTTCTTTTGCTAATTTTTTTAGCTCGGCTTGAATATTATCTTTATTAAAACCCTCTATATTTTGCAAAATAATAATAGATTTACTTATTAACTCTTTTGATGTTTCGCTGATTATGTCTTTTGCCTCAGCGCTATATTCAAGTGACTCTTCTAGTATAAATATTTTGGAAAAATGCACTACGTCACTAATGAGCTCAGAGCGCGGTTTTATACAGTCCATTGCTTTGATTATATTGTCTTTTGATTCATTCGAGATTTTTGTATTTAAATTAGAGAAGACAATATCTGCTAATTTTTTATTATCCATATTACGTAAATAATGTGCGTTTATATGCTTCATTTTAGCAAAATCTATTCTGCTTGGAGATTTTCCCATGCCTTTAATATCAAATAGCTCTGTTGCCTTAGTGCGACTAATTATTTCATCATCACCATGCGCCCATCCAAGGCGAAGCAAATAATTATTCACAGCATCCGGTAAATAGCCCATGTTTTTATATTCATGCGCGCCAAGAGCACCATGGCGTTTGGATAGCTTTGAACCATCTGGGCCATGTATTAACGGTATGTGGACATAATGTGGTACATTCCACCCAAGTGCTTTATAAATAAGAATTTGACGAGCGGCATTGTTTAAATGGTCATCTCCCCTTATTACGTGTGTAATGCCCATTTCATAATCATCCACTACCGCAGCTAGCATATAGGTCGGTGTGCCATCTGCGCGGCACAGCACCATATCGTCTAGATGTGAATTATCAACTGTAACGTCACCTTGCAGTAAATCATTAATTATGGTGCTACCTTTTCTAGGCGCTTTAAGCCTAATTACTGGCGAAGTGTTCTTTGGTGGCGCTTCGTTAGTATCTCTCCATTTTGAGCGAAAAATAAAATGCTCGCCTTTTGCTTTTGCTTGCTCTCTTTGGCTATTGATTTCTTCCTGCGGGGTGTAGCAATAATAAGCATTGCCATTATTTAATAGCTGCTTGGCTATTTTTTTGTGATTTTCAATACACTGCGATTGATATATAATCTCCTCATCTGGTAATAAATCTAGCCACTCTAGAGACTCTATGATAGCCTCTTTAGCTTTTGTTGTAGAGCGCTCTTTGTCGGTATCTTCTATTCTAAGTAAAAACTTTCCATTATGTTTTTTTGCAAATAAATAGTTGAATAGGGCAGTGCGAGCTCCGCCAATATGTAAATAGCCTGTGGGAGAGGGAGCGAATCTTGTTCTTACTTCTGTCATATTGATATTTTTTTTATTGAATAAACCACATGATAAACTATTATAGTTACATTTGGCAATAGTAATTTAAAAAAAAATGTCACGCTTGTCATCGCGAACGTGGGTGAAGCGATCTTGTTAGTAGGAATTTTTTCTCACGAGATTGCTTCGTTTTACTCG
>JAHDEH010000036.1 GCA_020628955.1 Alphaproteobacteria bacterium | reverse complement strand
AGTTACAGCTACTGAGGAGCCGAAAGCAGAAGAGCCAAAGGCAGAAGAAGTTGTAGCTGCTCCAATACCATTTGCATTAACATTTGATGTGAGTAAATTGAGTCAACAGCAAAAAGATATGGCTGGTAATGATTTTAGTTTTGCAGTGAGTTATAATCTAAGTAAGGTGCTTAAGCATGGAACGGACAGCGTAACTATATCTGGAACATTATTTTTAGATGGTGATACAACGGAAGTTAAGATGCATAAAGCGCATGATGATCTTATAAGTGTTAACCATATTGCAAGCGAAGATCATGGTCTAGAAATGGAGGCGTTAGGTGAAATAACTGCTGAAGAGACAAGAGAATAGAATAATTTTAATATCTCGTATTGATAATTTAGGGCTTCATAATAAATATGGGGCCTTAATTTATTCCTTCCGCTCAAGAGCAACAAGATAGAATTCGCTAGAATCTTTTCTACTTGAGTTTGGCTTGAAATGCTTGATTTTTTTAAAATTTTTCTTCAGTAATTCAAGTATATCCTGCTCGGCTCCGCCACGAAAAACTTTTGCAACAAAATGCCCTCCAGGTTTTAAAATTTGCAACGCGAATAATAAAGCGCTTTCACACAGATCCATGATTCTGATATGGTCAGTGGGCGAGTGTCCAGTAGTGTTTGCGGCCATGTCGCTCATTACGACATCTGCAAAATTACCATCTAAATTTTCTAAAATAAAATCCTTTGCATCAGCGTCGTAAAAATCTTTTTGAAAAGATGCAACCCCAGCTATCGGGTCCATTTCAAGCAAATCTATTGCAATTAGTTTATTTTTTGCATCAGATCTGTCGGATTTAATTAATTTTGCTGCAACCTGGCTCCACCCACCAGGTGCTGCGCCAAGGTCCACTACATTTGCACTAGGCGCGAATAGTTTAAATTTATCATTAATTTCAATTATTTTATAAGCAGCTCTGGATTTGTAGCCATCAAGCTTTGCCTTAGCAACATATGGATCATTCAGTTGTCTTTTAAGCCAATTGGTGGAGGATGTATTTCTGCGTTTTGCTGTTTTTACGCGCGTAAATTTGCCTCTATATCCGGATGCTGCTGACATTGTTTGTAATTATTTATTGTTTGAAAAATTATCTAGAAGCGAGTTAACAAATCCTATTTCACCATCGCTTAACATGTCTCCTGCAATGCTGGTATATTCATTAATAACGCATTTGCGGGGAGTGTCTGGAAAGAATTTTAACTCGCATATTGCAACCCTAAGGCACGCATGGAGAAGCTTTGGTAGTCGCTCTAAACTCCATCCTTCTTTTAGGTTATCAGTAATTATTTGATCTAGTTCATTTATGTTATCATGTGCAAAATGTACAAGCTCTTTCATGTAATTATAGCTAGGTTTTAACTTGATGTTAATATCTTCAGCAATATCATGATCATTTTTGACGTCTTTGTCTTTATAAAAGCTGATAGTACGCATTAAAATAGTCTCAATATTTGCATCAAGTTCATTACTTGCAGTAGCATATTGATATATTGCTTGCACAGCAGCAATTCTGGCAATAGATTTAGTATTGAGTTTTGTTTTTTCCATTACTTATATGATGAGTTAGATTCAAAATTTTGGGTATTATAGCAAAAAAAGTCGCAAACGTAAAGTTTTGTTTTGATAATTTAGCTTGTATTTATTGTATAATGTTGATATAAACTCTATAAACGTACATTTTATCTGTGCAAACATAAATTATTTAAGAGGTTTTTGTGACTAGATTTTTCAAATTATTATCAGTATCATTAATTTTAGTACTTTGTAATAGCAATGTGTTTGCAGACAAAATAAGAAAAATAGAAATTGTAGGCAATAACAGGGTAGAAAGACCAACTATTATTGAGTATTCTGGTGTTTCACGGGGGCAAGAGTTTAACTCAGATAGTAAAAATAACATCACAAAATCTTTGTATGATACGCATCTATTTAAAAATATAAATGTGCAATTTAGTGCAGGTATTTTGAAAATTAATGTAACCGAAATGCCATTTATCAGCAGCATATTATTTGATGGTAATTATAAAATAAAAACAAAAGACTTAGCTGATGCGATATACACAGCGCCGGGCGAGACACTAAATGAGTGGAAAATTAAGCAAGATATTGCTAAAATAAGAGAAATGTACCATCTATATGGGCGTTCATCGATTAAAATTAAAGAAGAGATTAAACAGCTTGAAAATGGCAGAGTGAAAGTTATTTTCAAAATAGATGAAGGGCCAAAGACGGGCATTCACAAGATTTTATTTGTTGGAAACAAGCATTATAAAAATTCAGAGCTTAAAACAATTATAGCAACCAAGGAGGCGCGCTGGTTTAGGTTTTTAGAGTCTAATGACACATACAATCCAGATAGGCTAGAGCTCGACAAATATAGACTAAAACAATTTTACAATTCAGTTGGCTATGCTGATTTTAGAATTATTTCAACAATTGCAGATATGCTACCAACAAAATCTGGCTATACTCTTACTTTTTCTATTGAAGAAGGTTTGAAATATAAATTCGGAAAAACAACGTTGCAAAATAAATTAGCTGCTATTCCAAATAAAGAAATTTGGAAATTTATTGAAGATAAAGAAGGCGAGCTATTTAATTTGAATAAAGTCGAAAAGATGGCGGATAGAATAACCCACCATCTTGCTTCCCAAGGCTATCCAGATGTAAATGTTATACCAGATATAACTCCAGACAGAAATAATGGAATTGCTAATATTAAATTAATTGTTGAACCTGCTGCTAAAATTTTTGTAAATCAGATTAACATCGAAGGTAACTTAAAAACTGAAGACCATGTAATTAGAAGGGAAATGAAAATTGCAGAAGGCGATATATTTAATCGTGATTTACTAGAAAAAAGTGAAAGAAATATAAGAAATTTAGATTATTTTGATCATAGAATGGCTATGAATGTTACACCTACTTCCGTAGATGATAGATACGACGTTAATTTGAAAGTAAAAGAAAAATCAACAGCTTCACTTGGTTTGCAAACAGGGTATAATACATCTGGGGGAATTTTCGGTAAAATTAATTTCCTGGAGAGAAATTTTGTAGGAACCGGACGATACTTGAATGCAGGGGTCCAGGTGGGTAGGAATAATTTGAGCCTAACTGCTGGAATAACAGATCCGAATTTTATGGATAAAAACTTCTCTTTAGGGCAAAGTTTCTTCTATAATTCTAATGCAAAAGGTAGTGGTTTTGTTGATGGAGGTAAGAAAAAATACTCTCAAGTATCATATGGTGGCACAACCACTCTTGGATATCAAATAGCAGAAGATTTATATCATTCGATAGATTACACATTGAAAGAAGAAGTTTTAAAAGGAGATGCTGAGCTTAAAAAGCAATCTATTCATATGGCGCAGCAATTTGGAAAATTTGTTACATCGTCTATTGGTCATACTGTAACTTATGATAAAACGGATAGTAGAGTCAATACCAAAAATGGCTACATAATTAGCTCTTCCCAGGAATATGCTGGTGTTGGCGGGCACGTTAAACATTTGAAGCATGAGATTGAAGGTAAAGCCTACAAATCAACGGAAGATAATAAATATACTTTGAAACTTTCTGCATCTGCTGGCCACATTATGGGTATGCACAAAAAAGAGGTAAGAATTAATAATAGGTTCAATTTAGGAGATTATTCACTTCGTGGTTTTGCTCCTGGTGGAATTGGCCCAAGAACTAATAATTCAAATGAAGAGGGTTTGGGTGGTGATAAATATTATGCATTCTCGGCTGAGCTTGACTTTCCACTTGGTTTGCCTGAAGAATTTGACATAACTGGTTCAGTGTTCTTTGATGCTGGTTCTGTATGGGATGGTGGTTATAAAAAATTGCCTCTAAATTCATATCATAGAGATAGAATGCTCAGAACTTCTGCAGGATTTGGATTTACCTGGATTACTAAAATTGCACCTATTCGCGTTGATTGGGGATTCCCGATACATAAGAAAAAATATGATGAAACACAGGATTTCCACATAAGATTCTCGACTAGCTTATAGTAAAATAGTTTGTAGAAAAAATAGATTTTAATTTAATAAAAATAATATTTTAAGTTAATAATAAGAAAAAGAAGAAAAAAATGAAAAACTACATTTATATAATAGTATTTTTAGCCTTAGCTTCTTTTTCTTTTGCTGATCAAGTAGATACTAATAGTATTACAACGGATGTTAAAAACAAACAGAGTCAATTAACTAAAGAAGAATTGCTTAATCAATTTAATGCAAGAACAGCGGTAGTGGATGTCGATCAAATTTTAGAGAATTCTGATGCAATTAAAGGAATAAAAAAAGCCATCAGCAAGATAAGCAGCAATATTCAGTCAGAACTATCTGAAAAAGAGATTAAACTCAAAAAGACAGAAGAAGATTTAATTAAACAGCGCGGCGTTATAGATGAGGCTTTGTTTAAAAAACGAATTGCTGAATTTAATAAAAATGTAAGTGAAGTTCAGCAAGAGATGCAAAAAAAGAAAGCTGCACTTGAGCGAGCTAATGCAAATGCTATTTCAGAAGTGCATAGAAATACTATAGCAATAATTGCGGAGCTGTCGCAGAAATATTATTTTAATATTGTTTTGCCAAAATCACAGGCTTTATATGTGCGTGAGGATTTGGACATCACAGAAGAAGTAGTGGAAGAGCTAAATAAGAAATTGAAACAAGTTGAAGTTGAGTATAAGGTGGATATTGAATAAAAACGCCTGGAGATTAATTTCAGAAATATGCATACAGCCTCATACGTCTTCGAATAATATAAATCGAGTGGTTAGCTTGAGCTATTACATCTACAAGCCACTAGTTTTTTTAAGCGATGACTTATGCAGACTTAATTAAAGAAAAAATTATGAGTAAAGTAAATATATCAATTAATGGCGCAAATGGCCGAATGGGCATAGCTATAAAGTCAATTATAGAGCAAAATAGTTCTAAATATAATTTAGTGAGTTCTTTGACTAGAGATTCATCAGATGAAGAGCGTCTTGATGCATGTAATAAATCAGATATTTTGCTTGATTTTTCAAGCCCCAATGCTTTACCAAATTTGCTCCAGATCGCAAAAAAAACAAAAATAGCAGTTTTGGTGGGAACAACAGGCCTTACTGACGAGCATTATGAGTTAATTAGGGAATTCTCTAAAACAAATGCGGTAATGGCAGAAGCCAATACTAGTATAGTTGCTACATTGGTTGCTCATTTTGCAGCAAAAGCGGCGTATATATTGTCTGACTACGACGCTGAAATTATAGAAGCGCATCATAGAGATAAAAAAGACGCGCCATCGGGTACAGCGCTTGCCATTGGCAGAATAGTTTCAGCTGCTAAAGGTTTAGATTTTGAGAATAGTGCAGTTTTTTCAAGAGCCCCGGATGCCAGCAGAGGCAAGGCAGAGATTGGATATTCTTCGATAAGAGGCGGTAAAATAGCAGGCGAGCACGAAGTGATTTTAGCAGGTGATGATGATTTGTTCACTGTTGGATGCAGAGCGTTTTCGCGCGATTCATTTGCAAGTGGGGCGCTGAAATTAGCTTTGTGGCTGCATGGAAAAAAGCCTAGAATATATAGTGTTAAGGAATATATAGATTTGGTTTGATCCTGGGGTTGCCATTAAAATATAGAGTGTAATGATCACAAAAAAACAATTTTTTATAATATGGCTACTTGGCATGATGAGTGGTTTTACATTAATGATAAGTGGAAATACTTTGAATTTCTGGCTGTCAAAAGAGTCTATTGATATCAAAACAATTGGTATTTTTGCTTTGGTTTCCATGCCTTATGCAATAAATTTTATTTGGGCACCAATATTTGATGCGATTAATATACCATATTTGCATAATATTTTTGGTAAAAGATTATCTTGGGTAATACCTATTCAAATTATTATGAGTATCTTTGTGTATTTGATAAGTACTCTTTCGCCAGAAAATAATTTATATAGTATGGCTATCCTGGCGGCGCTTATTGCATTATTTGCATCAGCTCAGGACACTATACTTGGTGCGATTAGGACTGAATTTATTGCACAAAATAAACAGAGTGAGATTTCAGGAACATATGTGTTTGGGTACCGGGTAGGTGTGTTATTTTCAAATTATGGAGCAATCTATATATCGCAATATGTAGATTGGAATTCAATATATACATATTTTAGTTTTGTTGTATTTTTATTTGCTTTAATATTGGTTTTTTTATCAAAGGCGTTGCAAATCAAAGCAGAAGATGTAAATCAAAATAAGCAAGACATAGCGCATCAAATTAAGGATAAAAATTTATTTTCGCAGATACTGGCTCCCATTGGATCTGCAAAGACTATATTATTAATATTAGTTTTTTTGATATTATATAAATTACCAGACAATTTTATTAGCGTGATGCTTAATCCATTTTTGCTTGATATTGGCTACAATGAATTTGAAATTTCTAATACTGGGAAATTATTTGGAATTACTTGCGCAACTTTTGGCGGGTTATTTGCCAGCAAAATGATGAAGAATAAAAATATATATGATAGTTTGCTATTATTTGGATTATTGCATGGCGCTGCCCATTTAATGTTTTTGGTGCAGCTATATATGGGGAAAAATATTTATATTTTATTCATCACGACTGGTTTTGAAAGCATTAGCGGTGGCATGGCGATGACTGCGTATATTGCATATATTGCATCACTATGTACTGGTAAATTCAGAGCTACTCAGCATGCTTTTTTCTCTTCAATGATGGGATTATCGCGGTCGGTATTTCCGGGTTTATCTGGATTTTTAGTTATGCATTATGGCTGGAATATATTTTTCTTATTCACGTCAATTGCTTCCATACCTGCGCTTATTTTAGCTGTTTATCTTAAATATTACAGTTCAGATTCATGATAGATATAACCATAGTAATTATATATTTTATTGCATTATTATTATATTTAGGAGTAAAAAGAAGTTCTGATAAAAAAGATTTCAACTCCTTTGCAAGCCCTGGCAAAGTAGCGTCAAGGAGTAGTTTGATATTGGTTGCTAGCATATTTGTCTCCTCAATTGGAGGTGGCACTACATTTGGCATATCAGAAAAGGCTTTTGCAGGTAATATCGCTTATAGCTATGGGCTTGCTTTGGCTATCCCTGTTGATATTTTAATTGCGATATATATAGTGCCAAGGCTAGCCAAGCATCAAGGGGCAAAGACTGTTGGTGATATTATGGCAAAATATTATGGCCTTGAGGGGCGTTATATTTCAGGCTTTGCAGCTATTGCTGTTTCCACCGGACTTTTGGCTGCTCAAATAAGCGTTAGCGGTAGAATATTCGAATATATTCTGGGCATTAACTATTTTATGAGCGTAATTGTGAGTTATCTGATAGTTGTTATATATACATCGATTGGTGGATTCAGGTCAGTTTTATTTGCAAGCCAGTTGCAGTTTTTCGCAATTTTATTTGCAATTCCTGTCATATCTTTTTGCGGCCTATATAAAGTAGGGGTTGTTAATTTCATGAATTTAGTTCCTGCAGAAAAATTTTCTTTTTATGCAAATGAGAATTTGCTATCCGAGACTGTTGCGGCAGCATTAGGATTTGCGGTGATCAATCTGCTGCCTACGTTTATTCAGCGAGCTTTGATCAACAAGGACAGCCAAAAAACTAAAAGAGCGATATATATAAAATCTATGATTTATGTAATATTTTTAGTTTTTATAACAATTAATGGCCTACTTGCCTACATTCAATATCCAAATATTAAGGCAAGTTTATCCTTGCCATATATGATTAACGAAATCATTCCAGTTGGATTGCAAGGTATTGTTGTTGTTGGTTTGCTTTGCGCTGTGATGTCTACTGCAGATTCTGATTTAAATATTACCTCAATTACGCTAACCAAGGATTTTATTAAGCCAATATTTGCTCTGAAAAATCAGGAAATATTGCTGCGCATAACCCGCATAATAAATATTGTGATTGGTGTCCTGGCTATAGTCATTGCTCTATGTTTTGATAAGGTAGTGGATCTTGTGATATTCATGACAGGATTCTGGGGGCCGGTTATATTACCCGCTTTGATATTTGCCATGTTTGGCATCGTGATACGCAAACAAGATTTTGTTCTAGCTAGCTTCCTTGGGCTTGGATCCTTTTTAATATGGCAAGTTCTATTCGCCCAGCAATATTTGATAAAAGCTGTATTTGTCGGCACTTTTGTCAACTGCTTAGTATTCCTGATTTGTAAATTTGGCCGTAGAGCTTGAAGTAAGTAATATTTTATTTGAGGGATTATTTTTATTGACATGGCGAATATGTTTAGGTATTTGTTAATAATACTAATTTTAAATTACTTAATTAACAAATATGCACAATTATGCCAAAGCAGTCTAAAATTATATATAAAGTATCTGGAGATAGTCAAGGAATTCAATATACATTGCAAAAAAGGCCAAAGAAAATTTTTTACAAATTTATAAGTGGCGTAGATATTGACACTATAAAGTCTAGTTTTATTGTTGCTAGGATATCAGTTAATGACCCAATAGATCTGAGTAAAGAAGAAGGCAAGCAATTATATATGAAATATATATATAATAAATCTCAAAAAATTATTAAAGAAATTGCTGATAGAATTCAAACATTATGGCAGTATTTTTTTGATGAAGTTGAGGATGAAGAAGCATCTGAGTCAAGAGCCTTAAAATTGTGTGATACTGAGTTTACTAATCAAATTAAAAAAGAGTTATATTCAATATTTAAAGATAATCCTCAAGTATCATTAGAGGATACAAAATTTTATCTAGCTCATTTAAATTTATTGAAAATATATGGCGATGAATATTACAAACGGAGCTTTAATGTTTTAAATAATCGCAAATATAACCTATCTGATATATGCATAAAAATTGTAGATATTATAGAAGATATTTTATTTGACATATATTACAACCCTAATAGCCCTGAAGAACAATATACTAATTATATCCCATCTTATTTATACATTCATAACAAACCTCAAATTGCCGGGACTTCACATTGTCATTTCATTTTATTGAATGATGAAATGAGTCAAGGTGTAACCTTAGAAGAGGTTGGTGGCTTAGCAGAAGATGTAGATGAATATTTTGTTGCAAATGTATATTAACTTGTTTTGCGCTGACTAGTGAAGATGGTTCTTTTGATTATTAAATAAATAAGGTTTAGATATGAGTAGTGAAAATAATGAGCTTATAATTAATTCAAATATTTTTGGAAAAAACTCTTGAAAATTTTGAGCTTTGCATGTATAGTGCTAGCGTTATAGATATAAAATACATTGTTTAGGGAGAATTTTGAAATGACAGAAGCAGTAACTCTTGTAGCAGAAGCTCGTGAATTAACAGGCACTGGAGCATCTAGAGAATTAAGAAGAAATGGCAAAGTGCCAATAACAATCTATGGAAATGGACAAAAGCCAGTATCTTTGTCTGTTGAAGAAAAAGAAATAACAAAATATTACAGAAAGCCTCAATATCTTTCACAAGTTTTTGAGCTTGAAGTTGCAGGTAAAAAAATAAAAGTTTTGCCAAAAGCAATCGAGCTGCACCCAGTTACAGAAATTGTACGTCATGCAGATTTTGTGTTCTTGGATAAAAAAGAGCAAAAAATGGAAGTGCCTATGGTGTATAAAAATAAAGAAACTTGCGTTGGTGTTAAAAGAGGCGGCTACTTTAATATAGTAAAAAGAACGCTTAAAATATCATGCCCAGTTGCAAACTTGCCAAGAGCAATCATAATTGACACTGACGAGTTTCCAATCGGTTTTTCTTTGAAAGCGAAAGAAGCGATTTTACCAGAAGGTGCAACGCTGCTTGAAAACCCTGAGTTTGTAATTGCTTCAATCATTGGTAAAAAAGGTAAATCAATGGAAGAAGGTGATTCTTCATCTGAAGAAGGTGCTGAAGGCGCTGCAGAAGAAAGCGAAAAACCAGCTGAGGCTGCATAAAAATGTTTTTGGTTGTAGGGCTTGGTAATCCTGGAACAGAATATACAAATACAAGACATAATGTTGGATTTATAGCGGCAGATATTTTATCTGGCCGCTATAATAATGTCTGGAGCTATAAAAGCAAATTTGATGCAGAGATTTGCGTTTGTGAAAATAAGTTTGGAAAAATTATTTTTTGTAAGCCGCAAACTTTTATGAATCTGTCTGGTAAATCTGTGCAGGCAATTTCTTCATTCTATAAAATTCCTTTGGAGCAAATAATAGTATTGCATGACGATATTGATATTTCACTTGGTAAAATAAAGTCTAAAATTGGTGGTGGACATGGTGGCCATAACGGTTTAAAATCTATTGATAGTTTGGTTGGCCAAAATTATCATAGAATAAGAATTGGAGTAGGGCGCCCGCAGCACTCAAGACATGAAGTTTCAAATTATGTGCTTGGTAGGTTTAGCGAGGATGAAATGTCCGTAATTAATTTGAAATTAGATAAATTAAACGATGCTTTTAATTTTCTTCTTCAAGGCGAAATAGAAAAATTTAAATCTTCTATTTAAATCCATAAAATAACAAAATCTATTTAAAATAAATATAATCTATATAATTTAATCTATTATAAAAACTTAAATTCAAATAAAAATACTAATTGCCTATTTAAAAATCAAATCATAATGCTTATATTAAAC
>JAHDEH010000035.1 GCA_020628955.1 Alphaproteobacteria bacterium | reverse complement strand
GCTACCGCTACTTTGGAACTTGCTCTTTGCGCCTGGTCCTTCGTAGTTGCTGCTGATGTTGCTGCCGCCGCTGATGCTTTTGCTGGAGTTTTACCTGAAGCCGCCTTCTTCTTAGCTGCTGCTGCCTTAGCTGCGTCTGCTTTCTTCTTGGCTAATGATGCAGCTTTCAATTTTTTTATGACTTTTTCTATATCTGCAGTAACTTTTGGAGTTTCACCTAAAATAAATTTAGAGTGCATTGCTTTTTGAAACTCAGCTTTTGCAACTTCTATTTCCTTATTTGCTTTTTTTGCATTTAAATCAATAATGGTTTGCTCGGCTGCTGTTAGCTTGTTTAGCTCTTGATTTTTTTCTTTATTTAATGTATCTAAAGCTGTTTGTTGCTGTTTTACAGTATCTTGAAGCTGTTCTTTTTCTTTATATACATTGTTTATAGCTGCAATATCTATTTTTTGTTTATCATTAACATTAACTGTGTTGCCTTCTATCGTTATTGTATCTTCGTCATCCTTAACCGTAATTTTGTTACCGTCTATTTGTATGATTTTTTTTATTTCTTGTGTGTTTATGTTAAGTTTTTTTGCCGTCTCCTCTATAATTTCATTTTTCTTATCTGACGTTGGAGTATTTACTAATTTTGCTATAGTATCTGCATAATTTCTATAAGCTTCTCCTTTAAGCTGAGTTATTAAAGAATTTTTTGCTGACTCATACTCTTTATTTTTTGTATCAAAATTTTCTTTGTTTTTAGATAAATCTGTTTTTTTCTGCTTTATGTCAGAGTCTAGCTTAGTAATTTTATTTTTATGATTATTTATGCTTGTATTACTGCTTCCAATTTGTGTTTTAATATTTTGTAATTCTTTATTTTTATCACTAATTCCTTTGTTTAGTTCTTTGAAATCAGTCTGAATTTGTTTAAAGTTTTGTAACTTTTTTCTATACGTTTCTGATTTTGCACCATCATCATCATATGCTTTTTGTGCAAATTTAACTCTTGCATCAATTAGATTTTCAGCTGTTAAATTGTTTTTAATATTTTGATAATCTTCTAATGAAATTGCTAACTCATTCGCTTCTTTAAAGTCATTGAATGCTGTTAAAATTTTTGCATTTTCTGCTGAAAGATTATTGTCATAGTTCATATTGCTGAATTGAACTTCTTTATCACCAAATTGTGCAATATGAACTTTTCTTAATTCTTTTCCTGAAAGTATATTGTTTAAAATATCTGCTTCAATCTTTTTACCTTCTAAATGAGCTTTTCTTATCTCTTTAAGTTGAGCTGCTGCAACAGCGCCGCAAGCCATATTGCCATTATTTATTCTTGTGTTAAGGTCTGTAAGATTGTTTATATTTCTTTCTTTGAGTATAGTTTCTAAAACGGTTTTTAAATTTATATCACCTTTAACGCCCAGTGTATTCTTTATGTAGTCAATCTGATCTTGATTCCATGTTGTTGACGTCATATCACCCATATTATTATTAAAATAAGCAGATGTAGCATTATTTTTCTTGCTTAAAAATAAGCTTGTCCAGTGACCACCAGTATTAAAGGCTATGCTCGCATGATCATCTTGCATATTATCAACTATTTGATGAATTTGTTCATGTACCTGTTTAACGCCTTGATTCATTTGTATTGCACTAACTGTGTAATTTGGGTTATCTTTGAACAAAACTGCATTTATGTGCTGAGTCTCGTACAGAGATCCTGGTGATTTTACAGTGTTAAAATTTACTGACTGGCCAAACATGTTATTCAGCTCACTCCCAGCAGCTAGTGCTGAATTTGCTGGAATTATAATTGTGCTCGTTGCAAGAAGACCCGCCAGAGCCGAAGTAATAAGAAGTTGATTTTTCATAATGTTTTTTAAAATTTAAGTTAAAATGTATTAATATTATACCCCATAAACAATAACATGTCAAGCTATAATATTAAAATTAGTTAATTAATGAATATTGCCAATCAATAAATAGAGGCTTGTTATTGCATGTGTTATATAGTACACTTAGCAGTACAGCAATATATATAAAATAATAAATAAAACAATAAATTTTATGATAAAAGAGCGTTTAGAAAAGTTAAGAAACTTATTAGCAAAGCAAAATTATGCAGGTTATATTATCTCCACTAAGGATGAATATTTATGTGAATATGCGCCTGACTGCGCAAAAAGGCTCGAATATATCACAGGTTTTGATGGATCAAATGGAATTGCGCTGATTTTACAGGATATTGTTTTATTTTTTACAGATGGTAGATATTTGCAGCAATGCAAGGAGCAGCTATGCTCTGATAGTTTTAAAATATTTGATATTGCAAATATCAAAAACTTTGCTTGGAATAACTATATAGGAGCGCATGATATAATTACCTATGACCCCAAGATTTTTACAAAAAATATTATTCATGCGTTTAAAGGGCTTCCTTTGCAGCCTTGCGCGCTGAATTTAATCGATCAAATTTGGGATAATCGGCCTTCAAAACCAGCTTCAGTCATTTATGATTATGCTGAGAAATATGCCGGCGAGTCTTGCGCGGACAAGTTGCAGAAGCTGCGTGGTGTAATGTACAAAAATAACGCCAGCGCTATTTTTATTGCGGATCCTGAATCTGTTTGTTGGCTGCTTAATATCCGAGCACATGATTTGGAGTTTACCCCAATTGCTTTGTGCTATTGCCTTGTTACTATTGATGAAGTTTATTTATTTACTGAAAAAGATCGCTGCAAATTTGATTATAAGAGTAGGGGAGTAATTATTGAACCTGAAAAAAACGTACAAAATATTTTGGCGGGTATTGATGGGTGCGTGATGTTTGATGCAAGCGCTTGCTCGGAATATTTGCAAAACATAATAGAGTCTGGGCAATATAAAAATATAAAAAACCCTGTATCTATTTTAAAAGCTATTAAAAATGATGTAGAAATAGAGCGTGCAGAAAAATGCCATATCACCGATGCAGTTGCCCTGTGTGAAATGTTTGCGTATATAAATAGCGCTGATCCAAGTAATTTGAATGAATTGAGTGAATATGATATTGGTGTAAAATTAACGGAATATAGAAGCCATGGCAAAGATTATCAGTTTGATAGCTTCCCAGCTATTTGTGGTTTTGGCAGTAATGGCGCGGTAATTCACTACCGGGCGGGCGCGGATAGTGCCAAGAAAATTGAAGGAGATGGTTTGCTGCTAATTGACTCAGGGGGGCAGTATTTAGGATCAACAACTGACGTCACCAGAGTTTTGCCAATTGGCGCTGCTCAAAATATTTCAACTGAACATAAATTGCGCTATACGCAAGTGCTTAAAGGACATATTGCTTTAGCTGATGCAAAATTCCCCAGCGACAAGGTGAGCGGAGCGAATTTAGACGTCCTAGCGCGTCAATATTTGTGGCAAGATGGCACGGATTATGCGCATGGAACAGGTCATGGGGTTGGAGGTTTTTTGAGCGTGCATGAAGGGCCGCAAAATATAAGCTTAAATTCGCATAATGTGCCTTTGCAAGCAGGGATGATTCTCTCCAATGAACCTGGTTTTTATAAAGCAGGGGAGTATGGCATTCGAATTGAGAACTTAATGTATGTGAAAAATTCGTCAAATAATGGTTATTTGGAATTTGAGAATTTAACGATGGTGCCATATTGCAGGAATTTGATTGATTTTTCAATGCTAAGCGATGAAGAAAAGCAATATTTGCAAAAATATTATTCAAAAATTAGGCAGGTTTTGAATGGTAAATTAAGCAATGCGGCAAATGCTTGGCTTGAATATCATATAAATATATAATTGACTGATCGCGATTTAAGTAATAAAATGGCTATGTAAATTTTTTAATTTAAAAATGAATGTGAAATATGTTTTTGGGTTTTGTAGTATTTGTTATACTAATATCTTTAGTGAAATATCAACTTTGGCGAATTCCTAGATCCTGGAGCGTGCCTAGAATTGTTATGTATCATTCAATTGATGCAAATGAAAGCCCGAGCGGAATGAATATGCATCCAGAAATTTTTGAGCAGCAAGTTAGGTTCATGATTAAAAGGGGGTTTAAATTTTATACTGTTTCTGAATTGATTAAGTCACAGAGCAGCGAAAAAAAGAAGGTTGCTTTGACATTTGACGATGGTTTTGAAAATAATTACTCGCAACTATTTCCAATACTTAAAAAATATAACATTAAGGCAACTATTTATCTTGCCCCAAACATTAAAGATATTAAAAAATTGAATGCTCTGCAAATAAAAGAAATGCAAGATTCTGGGTTGATTGAATTTGGTGCGCATACAATGCATCATGTGAATCTTATGCAATGTGATGCTGGCGAATCGTATAAAGAAATTAGGGTGTCAAAGCAAGTAACTGAATTAATGACCGGCTCGGAATGTTTAAGTTTTGCATACCCTTTCGGGCGCTATGATGAAAAAGATATAGAAATTGTGAAGAAGCTTAGGTTTACTTCTGCAGTTACAACGAAAAAAAGAATCAAAAATTTTGATTTATCGAGGCCTTTTACTTTACCGCGTCTTAGCACGAGCGGAGAAATGGATATTTTTGAGTTTTATATAATGCTCAGCAGAGGTCGCTATCGTATATAGCAATGCCTTTTTTTTGGGGATAATCTTTTATTGTAAATAATTAGCAGTATTAAAAAATAAAAACATAAATAAGAAAAATGAGCAAAAAAATAAAAGCTAGCGTTTATGTGATTACGCTGAATGAAGAAAAAAATATAGCAAATTTGCTGGGTAGTGTGCAGGAGTTTGAAGAAATTATTATTGTGGACTCTGGAAGCACAGATAAAACCGTGCAAATCGCCAGCACTTATGATAATTGTAAAATATTTCATCAAGAATGGCTTGGCTTTGCTGGGCAAAAAGCCTTCGCGCTTGAAAAGTGCAGTTATGATTGGGTTTTGAACCTAGACGGAGACGAAGAGGTGTCAGAAGAATTTACAAAAGAAGTAAGAATAGCAACAAGGCAAGATGATTATGTGGCGCTAAGCGGGCCTATGGTAGAAGATATATTTGGCAAAAAACCGCATAAATTGACCGTCTTTAATGATAAAATTCGTTGTTTTAAAAAACAAAGCGGGCAATATGCAGAGGCCTTGGTGCACGAGTCAATTTCAATTGATGGAAGGGTAAAAAAAATACCAGCACCCATTTACCATCACCCAAATATAAGCTTAACAGACATAATTGCAAAAC
Source organism: Alphaproteobacteria bacterium (assembly GCA_020628955.1). GTDB lineage: Bacteria > Pseudomonadota > Alphaproteobacteria > Rickettsiales > Rickettsiaceae > Megaera_A. Next base: position 5,858 of record JAHDEH010000035.1, on the reverse strand, counting down.
ATAATGAATATAGTGAGCTCAGAGCTCAAGAAAAATTAAGTAGAGGTAAAAAAATTGGCGTTTTAAAATTAAGTTTTATATTCCCATTTGCATTTGTCAAATCATACTTCTTTAAGAGAAATTTCCTAAACGGTACTGCAGGATTCGTAATGTCGATGCAAATTGCCTATTATGCGTTTTGTAAATATGCAAAATTATGGGAGAAAAGAAATTCATTGTAATTTACAATAACGTGGTAAATAACACACATTTTACATCTATTAGCCTTGCTAAAAGTTAAAGTTCTTTATGCATTGGCCTGGCTCCATGCTATAATATAAATAAATTAAACAAAAATTTATTATGGCAAAAGATTCAGAAAAAGATATTAAGTATAATCAAAATTATTTATTATCTCAAATGCAAAAATATTTGAAATTGCAAATGGAACAAAATCCAGATGAGTATAAGCCACAAGATGTTGAATATATTATACAAACTCTATATAGAGGTCATTGCCTTGGTTTTGCAAGTTTATGGGCGCAGTGCATGCTTGAAGATAACGAGCAAATTTTTCTAGATATCATGAAAGAAGTTTCCCTGTGGGATGGCAAGGAAATAAATGATAAAATTAAAAATAATTTTGAAATAGCTATTTCCGCTGCTAGGTTTACTCATGTTGCTGGATTAAAAAAAGAGCAATTAGATTGGAAGAGAGATTTAAATAAAATGCCAAATGCAGATACCCTTGAGCATTCAATAGATAATTTGCACAAATTAACTCAGTATGATCTTGAAAAAACCTTGGAAAATTCAGGTATTATAGAGCACAAAAATATAAGTGCTAATTTTGTTTCTGAAGAAGAGTATCAAAAATATATAGCTGAATTATGCAGACATACCAAGGGCAAGGCAATATCATTTACAGCAAATGGTCATAATATTGCTTTTTATAATAAAGGCGATGAAGTCGTAATTTATAATTCTAATTATGATAATAAATCTGATGCGATAAACGGAGCTACAAAAACAATCCAAACTTCAAATAATGAAGATTATGTTACTCTTGCATCAGAGTTAAAATCTTGCTTTAAGTATGAAGAAAGAATGTTAAAAAAAACAAAAGCTGATGTATCAAGAATAACATTTAGTGTGCTTGGAGATAAAAATAATGAAAAAAATATTCAATTAGAAAAATTATTTAAAACTACTCTTTTTGGAGCAATTAAATCAGGTGACATTCAAAAAATAAAAGAATTTACAGAAAAGCCAGGATTTGAAATTGATAAGATTTTTAATGGTTCCACGCCTTTAATGTACGCTGCTGAAAATGGAAATATTAAGTCTGCAGAAGCATTGATTGAAGCAGGAGCTGACTTAAATGCATCTAATGAAAGTAAAATTACCCCTTTAATGCGCGCCGCTTACTACAAAAATAGCAGTATAGCTAGAATGTTAATTGAATCAGGCGCTAATATTAGTGCAACAAGTATTTTAGATCAAACAGCTTTAATTAGTGCTGCTATGGCAAACGATATTAAAACATTTAACCTTTTGGCTGAAAAAACTTTTGATATTAACGAGGTGGATAAAAATGGCAAGACTGCTTTAATTCATGCTGCCCAAAACTATAATACTGAAATAGCAAATGCTTTGATTGAAATGGGTGCAAATCTTAAATTAAAAGACAGTCAAGAGAAGAATGCTTTAATACATGCTGCCCAAAACGGTAATATTAAAATAGTTAATGCTTTGATTGAAAAAGGAGCTTATACCGATTCGTCGGATAAGCAATTTAAAACTGCTTTATTCTATGCTGCTGAAAATGGGCATTTTGAAATATGTGAATCTATTATAAAATCTAATAGTTATATTCGTAAGAACCTGTCTAACAAGGATGAGCTATTGCTTTATGCCATAGAGAAATCAAATGCAGACATGATACAAAAATTAATAAATATAGATGCAAAACTACAAGCTGAGTATCCAAAAGAAGTGACTGATTATTTTTTTGAACTAGTGAAGCAAAAAAATTATAGCGACATAAAAGGATTAATAAAAGCTGGAATTGATGTAAATCTTAAAAATAAAGAAGGAAAAAGTGCTATTATTATTGCTTCTGAAGATAAAGACATGGAATTAATTGTAGAATTAATTCGCGCAGAAGCTAATTTAGAAAATATGCCAGGTAAAGATGATGCATTGCTGTATGCTATGCAATCTTCCAATATGGATATGTTGAAAAATTTAAAAAATGCTGGTGCTGAAGCGCCTGTTCCTACACTCGCGCAGGCGCAAAAAAATTTAATATTAGAAAAAGCAGATATTGCACAGCAAGCAGGCAAAGGTAATATACTAGAAGTTGCTGCTAAAAACTTGGACCCTAATATGCATTTGAAGAGTTTGGTTAAAGAGGGTGCCAATGTAGCCCAAGGGGGTAAAAAAAATAATGATATTTTGACGTTATCTAACTCGAATTTGCTGCAACTGATAGAGGAATTAGAGCATAAGAAATTTAATGAATTTATAAAAAAGGACTCTGTTCAAAAGGCGTTAAAGAAAGGTTATTTTAAAGCAGAAGACTTACAAGGTAAAACCATGGAGTTACTTGAAATACTGACTTCAAAAAATGCTTTGGGCTGTTACAGAAATGATAAAAAATGCGGTAGTGAGCAGCCTTTGTTTGATAATATTAAAGACCTGCCTGCCAAGAAATTAAAGTTATTATTCTCTGATGCGGCCATAAGTGGATACAGAAAATCAAACAAAAAATTTCCAAAGATGATAGATGATTTAAAAGGTCTGGACACAGATGTAATAGAAAAAATTAATATGGAGCAATTAGGTAAAGCATACAAAGAGGGCGAAAGCTTGCAGGATTATGCAAAGAAACATAATATTGATATTACGCCTAAGCAGCAAGAAAATTCGCTAAAACAAAATCCTATAGTAGGCAAACATACACAGATACAGGGTCAACAAAACGCGCAAAAAAACAAAGGCCCAGCGAGGTGATCTCTTTCGGGTGGAGTTCTTTCTTACAAGATTGCCGCTTCGCTAACACTCCTCGCTGGGATGAGTATTGTTCTTACCATACCTATTTATGATATATTAAAGAGACCAAAATTATGTTTTACTGAAGTTAATAATATGCTATACTGATTCAAAATTAGAAGATAAAAATCAAAGCAAACATTACATAAAAAAAAAGTGTAAAAACACTATGACAATAAAACTACTATCAAATAGCACTATAAACAAAATTTCAGCAGGCGAAGTTATAGAGCGCCCCTCTTCTGTTGTTAAAGAATTGGTTGAAAATGCAATAGATGCAGGTGCAGATAAAATAGAAATCATTCTAGAAGCAGCTGGAAAAAACCTCATCTGCATAAAAGATAATGGAAAAGGCATGAGCAAGGCTGAGCTAGAGCTAGCAATTCAAAGACACGCAACTTCAAAACTCGATGAAAACGACCTGCTCAATATTAATAGCTTTGGATTCAGAGGCGAAGCATTACCGTCCATTGGCGCTATAAGCAAGTTCAAAATTACATCTATAAAAAATGGCAGCGACACTGGTCATAGCCTAACAATCACTGGCGGAAAACAGGAAGAAACTGTGAAAGCTAGCATCAGCATAGGTACTATTATCGAAGTGCGTGATTTATTTTTTGCAACTCCTGCTCGTTTAAAATTCCTAAGAACCGACAGGACAGAGCTTAATGCCTCCATTGCTATTGTAAAAAAAATAGCCCTTGCACATCCGAAAATTTCATTTAAATTAACTCATAATCAAAAAGAGTTAATAAAAACCAGAAGTCAGTCAGACGACTCTATGGAGAGCATAAGACAGAGAGCTTCTGAATTGCTTGGCAATGATTTTATAGAAAATTCAGCGGAAGTTAATATAAAGCAAGGTGGAACTTCTATTTATGGCTACACCTCCATTCCAACCTATAACAGAACCACTGCTGAAGATCAGTTTTTATTTATCAATAATCGCCCAGTTAAAGATAAGGTTTTAAATATTGCCCTCAAAGTTGCCTACCAAGATTATTTAGCAAGAGATCGAAACGCTGTATGCGTTTTATTTATTGACATTGATCCGCATGATGTAGACGTGAACGTACACCCGGCAAAAAGTGAAGTTAGATTCCATGATCCAAATAACATCAGAAACTTAGTGATTTCTTCTATTAAAGGAGCTCTAAACGCTAGTTCCGACAGGGTTTCCACAAAAGCATCTGAAATTGCACTTGATTATATGCAAAAAAATGCTGAACGAAAAAATATGCAGCAGCAATTTAGTAGTGTAGCAAGTAATTCTTATAGTCAGGGTAATTTAAATTTGCAAGAGCCTGGTGCGGATACCAGATTTAACACAAATAATGGGGATAGTTTAATTGCTAATAAATTAGCTGATGAATATTTACCAAGGGAGCATAGGTCCAGCAGCAACACAGTAATACCGGAACCTCGCATTGATTACGCAGCAAGCGAACTCTTAGTAGAAACAAAGCCAGAGTCAAAAATACATATGAGCTCTGCTGATGAAGACAAGCTTAAAAAATATCCTCTAGGCTCTGCAAAAGCGCAACTACACCAAACCTATATCGTATCACAAACAGAAGATAGTGTAATAATAACCGACCAGCATGCAGCGCATGAGCGCATTGGTTATGAAAAAATAAAGCAACAAATCGCCAGGGATGGACTCAGTAAACAAAGGCTATTGATTCCGGAAATTGTTGAATTACCTGATAGAAATAGAGCTGGTGCTGTTAATGAAAATAAACAAAAATTATCTGAGCTTGGATTGTCAGTTGAAAAATTTGGTGATAATACGATTATAGTTTCAGAAGTACCCGCTATTCTTGGCGATGTAAATATAAACGCCCTGTTGTTAGACCTTGCAAATTATTTAACAGACACAGGGGAAAATATTGCACTCACAGAGCTCATAGAGCATGTAACAGAAACCTATGCTTGTCACTATGCGATTAGAGCAGGAAGAATATTGAATCCCACAGAAATGAATGCCTTGCTTCGACAAATGGAAGAAACTCCATTTTCTGGCCAATGTAATCATGGGCGACAAACTTATGTAGAGCTGAAGCTCAAAGACATTGAAAAATTATTTGGTCGAAAGTAAATACGGAGATACTTAAAACTAATGGCCATTGAATGGATAAAATTGCCTGGAACAACGGATTATAAAGAAACTTTAGATCTTATGGAATTGCGCCTTGCAGATGTTATATCACAAAAAGCATCTGAATGCGTGATCTTGACGCAACATAATGATACATACACCGCAGGAACCAGCTCGCAAGATAGCGACTTGTTGGATAATTGCGATATTCCAGTATATTACACAGGCAGAGGGGGTAAATTCACTTATCATGGACCGGGCCAGAGGGTTATATATCCAATTCTTGATTTAAAATTACACAGCAGAAGCAAAGACATTAAATTATATATTAGAAATTTAGAGCAGTGGATAATAAATTCACTTCGAATCCTTGGTGTTAAAGCCTATACAATAGATGGAATGGTAGGTATTTGGGTTGGCAAAAAAAATCCTGCAAAAATTGCAGCTATCGGGGTGCGCGTAAAAAAATGGGTAACTTACCATGGTATTGCAGTCAACATCTCAACTAATCTTGATAAGTATAAAGGCATTATTCCTTGCGGTATTAATAAATTTCCTGTAACCTCATTATTAGAGCTAGGTGTTGATATTAGCATGCAAGAGTTTGATGATATTTTAAAGAAGGCATTTTTTAAAATATTTTGAGCGGAGCGCGCCATGCGCAGGTGACATCGGGGTGTGCTTCGAATGACAAATAAATGAATTAACATAAATACACAAGATAATG
>JAHDEH010000034.1 GCA_020628955.1 Alphaproteobacteria bacterium | reverse complement strand
GGAGTTATGAAAACTATCGCACAAGCCTGGCTCGAAGAAGGCATGGAAAAAGGTAGAGAAGAAGGGGCCATTGAAGCTTTAAGAATTACCGCCAAAAACATGTTAGAAAAAAATGCAGATCCAAGATTTATCTCTGGCGTTACTGGTTTGTCTATGTCGCAGGTAATGATAATTAAACAAAATTTAAGTAATGATCATTAGTTTATCAATAAAATTATCTGCTCATTCGATTTGCATATACAATGCAGATGAAACTAAATTAGAAACATTAAAATAAAACAATGAAAAAACTATCATTTCAAGAGCTAATTTTCAAACTACAAGAATATTGGCAAAAGCAAGGTTGTGCAATATTGCAACCTTATGATATGCCAGTTGGCGCAGGAACCTTCCATAGCGCCACGGTTTTGCGAGCTCTTGGCAAAAAGCCCTGGAACGTTGCTTATGTTCAAGGGTGCAGAAGACCATCAGATAGCAGATATGGCAAACATCCAAATAGAATGCAGCATTACTATCAATTTCAGGTGGTTTTAAAACCTTCGCCAGATAATATACAAGACCTTTATCTTGGAAGTCTTGAGTATGTTGGAATTGACTCTAAAAAGCATGATATTCGTTTTGTAGAAGACGATTGGGAGTCACCAACTCTTGGAGCTTCAGGCCTTGGCTGGGAAGTTTGGTGCAATGGTATGGAAGTATCGCAATTCACATATATGCAGCAAATAGGCGGCATAGATTGCAAGCCAGTTGCAGGCGAGCTTACATATGGCTTAGAGCGCCTTGCTTTATATATTCAAGATATTGACGAAGCAAAAAATTTGGATTGGAATGGTCAAGAAGGTGAAAAAGCTCTGACATATGGTGATATTGAGTTTGAGGCAGAAGAGCAATTTTCTAAATATAATCTAGAAATTGCAGATACGCAGATGTTGATACGTCATTTTGAAGATTATGAAAAACAATCTGGAGCTTTAATAGAGGCGGAGCTTCCAATGCCAGCTTATGAGTGCTGTATTCAGGCTAGTCATATATTTAATTTACTTTGTGCTAGGAGTGCTTTGAGCGTGACTGAAAGGGCTGCTTATATTGCAAGGGTACGAAATCTAGCTAAGCTTGCATGTGAGTTGTGGGTTAAAACACAAGAGGAAAAATAAGAAAAAACAATGAGTGAATTATTAATAGAATTATTTTCTGAAGAAATGCCAGCTTTGATGCAAAAAAATGCAGCTCTTGGCTATAAAAAAATATTCAAAGATTTTTTTACATGTTCAAATATCAGCTATTCAGAGCTGAATGTATATTACGGGCCCAGAAGAATCACGATCTATGCAGATGGATTGCCACTTACCTTGCCTCCTGAAAAAGTAGAAAAAAAGGGGCCTAAAACAGACGCGCCAGATCAAGCAATTGCTGGATTTTGTAGTGCGAATAAAATAAATAAATCGGATTTAACTATAAAGGAAATCAAAAATAATAAATTTTATTTCTATGAATATCAAACAAAAGAAAAAAACATATCTGATATTATTAAAGAAAATGCATCTGGATTAATTGATGCTTATGTTTGGCCAAAATCCATGCGATGGGGCAGTAATGACATTAAATATGTAAGGCCGCTTCAGAATATATTATGTGTCTTTGAGGGTAAAAAACTTGAATTTAATCATGCTCATATAGTTAGTAATAATGTAACATGGGGGCATAAATTTATGTCAAGTAAAGCATCTAATATATTGAATTTTACTAATTATTGCGAATTTTTGAACGCTGAAAAAGTAATTCTTTCAGCTGAAGAAAGAAGGAATATAATTCAAAATGGTTTGCAAAAATATGAAAAAGAATTGGGGCTGGAATTAAAAGAAGACGATGCATTATTGGAAGAAGTAACAGGGCTTGTAGAATATCCTGTAGTTCTTGTGGGAAAAATTAAAGAAAAATTTCTGCAGCTCCCAAAAGAAGCTTTGATTAGTGCTATGAGATCACACCAAAAATATTTTTCAATGCTTGATAATGATGATAATTTTGCGCCTTATTTTCTGTTTGTTTCCAATATTGAATCAAGCGATGAGAATATTGTTATTCACGGTAATGAAAAGGTTCTTGCTGCAAGGCTTGAGGATGCACTACATTTTTATAATCAAGATTTAAAAACAAGTTTAGAAGACAAATCTACAAAGCTTGATAAAGTGATATTTCATGCAAAACTTGGCTCTATAAAAGATAAGTCAAAGCGTTTAGTGAATTTGGTGAAATATTTAAACCCTGAAGACAAAAATGCTCAAATTGCCGCGACAATTTGCAAGGCAGATATTGTGTCAGAAATGGTTGATGAATTTCCAACCCTTCAAGGAATTATGGGCTATTATTATGCTCTGAATGAAGGACGCCCTCAAGAAGTTGCAAATGCCGTACGTTTGCATTACAAACCTCAGGGGCCAAATGATGCGGTGCCGAAAAACAGCTCTGCTATTCTTGCTATTGCTGATAAAATAGACAGTATTTGCGGTCTTATGCTAGCTGGTGAAAAGCCTAGCGGTTCAAAGGATCCACACGCGCTCAGAAGGCTGACACTTGGCGTGATTAGAATAATAATAGAAAATAAAATTTCTATAAATTTAATAGAGTTAATGCATTTTGCAGCAAAGCAATATGAAGTAAAGCTTAGCATTAAAGATGAAAATATAAAGGAAATATTGTTATTTATCTTGGAGAGGGCGATGCATTATTTTAAAAATGACTATGATTACAAGGCTATTAATTCTGTTCTTAATTTTGAACGTGAGGGAGACTTAGCTAAGTGTTTTGATAAATTATGTGTTATTGATAAATTTATAAAATCAGAAGAAGGAGAAATTTTATTAAATATATACAAAAGAATAAATAATATACTCGGTAAAACTGATGTTGCTGGTTCAATCAATGAAGATTTGCTTGAAAATCAATATGAAATTAGTTTGCATAAAACAGCGCGCAACATTGAGCCGCAATTGATTAAATTAATTGACGAAAAACAATATTTTAAAGCCCTTACCTTATTAAACACTATACAAAATCCTTTAGAAGAGTTTTTTGAAAATATTATGGTAAAAGACTCAAATATTGATGTTGCAAATAATAGAATTGCGCTGTTGCTGAAAATAAAGTATCTCTTTAAGTTAATTGCAGATTTTGATAAATTATAGAATATGAAATCTTTAAAAAAAGCTGCTAATTTAATTAAACAAGGAGAGGTAGTTGCGTTTCCAACAGAGACAGTATACGGGCTTGGAGCAGATGCAGGCAATGAAGAAGCTTGCAAAAAAATATTCGCAGCAAAGGGTAGGCCAAGCAATAATCCATTAATTGTTCACGCATCTTCTGTGGAAAAAGCCATGCAGATAGCAGAATTTGATGATTTAGCAATTAAAATTGCAAAATTTTGGCCAGGACCTCTTAGTATGGTTTTGCCACGAAAAAAGGGGGCAAAAATCGCACCATCTGTAGCAGCTGGACTTGATACAATAGCAATTCGTATTCCTGCGCACGAAACCGCAAAAAAACTAATAGATGCATCAGGATGCTATATAGCAGCTCCAAGTGCAAATAAATCTGGCAAGTTAAGCCCAACAACATTTCAGCATGTTAAAAATGATTTTGGTAATAATATACATATACTAGAATCTGACTTGCAAAGCGAGTTTGGCCTTGAGTCTACTATAGTAAGGCCTTTGAAAGGTAAAATAATCATTTTAAGGCATGGTTTTATTACCAAACAAGTTTTGGAAAAAGAAACGGGAATAGAGGCTGAGTATGCAGGTGGTGCTGGCAATAGGAAGGTGATAGCTCCAGGAATGTTGCTGAAGCACTATTCACCTAGTACAAAAATGCGTATTAATGCTCTTCGGGCGGAAAAAAACGAAGCTTCTCTTGAATTTGGAGATAGTAATCTTGGTACTAAATACTCTTTAAACCTAAGTGAAAGAGGGTGCTTAGCAGAAGCTGCAGCAAATTTATTTGCGTATTTGCATAGATTAGATAAATCTTGCGAAGAAAATAATTGCCATTCAATAGCAGTTGCAAAAATTCCTGATGAGGGAATTGGCATGGCCATCAATGATCGCCTTAGTAGAGGGGCAAACTCGTCATAAGCGGGTGATCTTTTTCGGGTGGAATTCTTTCATAAGAGATTGCCACATTTCGCTCGCAATGACGTTTATAGGGGGCGTCATCACGAGGAGTTCAAAAGACGACGTGGTGATCTCAGGAATAAAAACTCGGATGTCGCCCCCGCTTAGGCTGGGGTCCATAAAATATCAGCAACGAATTTTTTGTTAGCAGTCCTGGATTCCCGCCTACGCGGGAATGACATCGCGCGATATTGCCACGCTAAAGCTCATAACTAACAAATTTGGAAACCTGTGCAAATCGTATCCTAGTTGCATCATTATTTAATTTAATATAAGTGATAGTTGAAATAAAGCTTCACTTTTACTAGAAAACACTGTCATAATAAGGATTATTTTTTAATTATGAAGGTGTAAATAAAGTGTCTAAAGTTGCTGATAGCGATCTATATAGTAAAACTTCTGAAAATTTTATTCCAGTTGCTTGTCATTATGACCAAAACACATTGGTAACAAAAAATGGCGAATTACTTCAAACTATAGAAATTCAAGGACTGAATGCTAAAAATATTAACACAGATCTTGTATCTTTGCGCCAGACGGTTAGAGCTGCGATTTTAGATTCTATAACAAACAAAGATTATGCAGTTTGGGTTCACACAATAAGGCGCAGGGCAAATCTTGATGACGATGCCGATTATTATGGTTTTTTATCTGCAAATATACATGATATATGGAGTAGAAAAAATTTCTGGAAAGATAAATTTGTTAATAAGTTATATATAACTATTGTTCATAAAGCGCAAAATACAAATGTTACGAACATGAATGTTTTTTTAAAGTCACTAACTTTTAAAAAAATTATTAATTCAGATAAGCAATATTTGCAAGAGTCATTAAAAAAATTAAATGCTACATGCGATAAAATGCTAGCAAATTTAGAGAGTTATGGGGCAAGAAGATTATCTCTAGAGGTCAGGGAGGATAAAACATATTCAGAATTAATGTTTTTATATCGCAGAATCATGCATTTAAAAGAAGAGGAGTGCTTGCTGCCTAGTGTTGACATTTCTTCATTTCTATCTTCGCATCAATATGCACTCGGCAATGATAAGATAGAAGTAACAGGTGAAGGGCAAAAGAAATTTGCGGCTATTATGTCTATCAAGGAATATCAAGATGTTCCATCGCTAACTTTAAATAAATTTATGCAAATTCCTGTAGAAATGGTTGTTACTGAGGTTTTTTATTACATTGATAAAAAAGAAATTGCGGAGGATTTTAAAGATCAGCAAGATATATTAAATATTACCAAAAACGATGATTTAATACATTGGAAAAATTTCGATAAATTAAATAGCACCTTAAAAAAGGATCGATATTGCCACCAGCAAATTTCATTCATGGTGATTGGCGACAATCAAAAAATTCTTGATTCTCAACTTGCCCAGGCATCTCAAGCTCTATCAAATATCGGCGTTGTTCATGTGCGAGAGGATATAGGTTTAGAGAAAGCGTTTTGGGCGCAATTACCTGGTAATTTTTCTTGTCTTTCTAGAATAAAACCAGCCCCAGTTAGTAGTGCTGCTGCGATGACGTCGCTACATAACTACCCAACGGGAAATAAATATAACCCATGGGGAAGAGCGCTGACTTTGCTGAGAGGAGAGCAGGGAGCTCCTTATTTTATGAATTTTCATGATGCAGAAGATGATAGTTCTTGTTGTGTGTTTGGCGACAGCGAATCTGGAAAGACGGTACTTACAAATTTCCTGCTCTCTGAGGCTGATAAATATAATCCAACAACATTATATTTAACAGATTCAATTGACTCTGGCCTTTATGTCAAAGCCAGGGGAGGGAGGTGGTTCCAGCGTAGCAAAAATATTATAAACCCATTAATTTGCAAAGATACGAAAGCTAATCGTGAATATTTATTTGAGTTTTTCAAAATCATAACAAAACATTATTTTGATGTACTTTCTGATGCTGAGCTTGAGGTTTTAAGAGATATAAGTGATGCAGTATTTGAATTACCTGATGAAAAAAGAATCTTGTCAGATATAATTAAAAATATAAAGGGCTCAGAAATTACTGAAAAAATCAAAACAAGATTAGCGGATTACACACAAGAAGGTAGGTATCATAAACTATTTGAACCAGAAGAAATTATTCAAATAAAAAAAGGTGACTTGCTAGCAGTAAGCCTACAAGATTTTGATGATGCAGCTTTTCGCGAGGAAAATTATCCTAAAGAAAAAAAATATATCGAGCAATATGAATATGATTTAAACACAATGCGCTCGGTTAAAGCATCTATTATATTGGCTTTGCAAAATAAATTAAGAGCTCTGACCAAGGACCCTAAAATACTAGCTGTTGATAATTTGCATAATCTTTGTAATTTAGAATTTTTTAGCCATTTACCAGATTTATTCAGTAAAAATATGAACAAGCATAATGGGGTTGCCTTGTTTAATGTGAACACCAATACTATCGATGAAACCCTAAAAAAAGAAATAAAACAATCGTGGATAAAAAAAATGAAGACAAAAATTATTATGTCTTCAAATATTTCGGTAGAGGGTTTTGATAAAATGCTAAATATTGATCAAAACGATATGGAAAAACTACAGAACTTTAAAGCTGGGTATTATCAATTTATACTAAATCAAGATGGAAAAACAATAGCAACAGAGCTTAGCATTGGAGCTCTTCCTGGTTTGCTTAAGATTTTAGTATCTAATGATTATGATCTAGCAATCTATAAAGAAATAATGGATCAAAAAGGCGAGTCTGCGCCAGAGGAGTGGGTTGAAGAGCTTTATGAAAAACTAGGCGCTTCTATATAAAAAATTTATTATAATGAAAAATATGAGCTTTAAACAAAAGGGAATTTTATTTATATTTATTACGCTTCTGAGTTTGCCTGCAAAAGCAAACCCTATAGCAGATTTCTTTTCAGATGCTTTTGAAGAATTAGTTGATTGCATCACAGATCCATGTAATTGCGGAGATAATAATCCCTTAGTTGAAGAAGAGTGGGATGGAGGAGTTGTGCGTCCTGACCAAAAGGCAAATAGAAACTGCCCACCATATAATAAAAGAGACGGGCGCATAGATGGGGACAGTACAAAAAACTGTTTGCTACGCGACAGAGATCAGTGGATTGTATCAGAAGAGATGCCGTTCCCAGTAGCCCCATATTATGAAAATATATGTGCGCAAGAAGCGCCAGAGAGTACATATTTTGAGCCCAAGGTAAGAGTTAGGGGGCAGCAATGTAATGCTGTTGCTTGCTGGAGCACCAACCATCTTTTAAATTGGAATGGCGAGTGCGTCACCCTTGCATCTGGCTATGGCGTACCACTGCACCGTATGTGTGCAAGGATTGCGCTCCCAGCAATTGCTCAAAAAGGTGATCCAAATAATATAGGCGTCGATTCTTCTACTGGCGATATTGACTATACAGAAGGCAGGTCTGCAGATCCTGGATATACACAAAATCAGCATTTAAATGAAGAGGGCAAGCTGATCGATGATGAGTCATTTACATTAGTTGATGGCTCCACTTTTGTTCCGCAAAAGCCCAAATTATGCGTGTATTATGACCCAGCTTTTCTGGGCTCTGATGGTTTTGATATACATGATCTGGATCCAAATTCCCAGCCTTATCATAAAGGAGATCTAAATGCCAGTGTAAGCAATAAAATATATGGCTGCGTTGAAATTCCGCCTGGCCCTATGCCGCCGCCATTTTGCCCAGTAATTAAAGAAACTCCGCAATTCAGTACGCAAAGAATATGCCACATAAATGAGTATCTAGATGTAGATGAAAATGGTGACCCAACAGGCATCGGCCCTGCTGCTGGAGTTCCAGTTGAGTCAACTATTGGTAATCCATGCGTTAAGTCAACTATTCGTAATAATTATATCCATAATAGCGTAAGAGTGGGTTATGATTATTATGTGCCATTATGCGCCAATAATCCAAATACTGCAAGCATTGATCCGCTGGTAAATTTTGCTTGCGTAAATTTAAATAGTGCAACTCCGAGCCTTACAGCCAGCGGTATGAACACACTCACAAACAGTATGAATATAATACCAAGATGTGGCGGGGGGGTTACTAGCGGCTGCATTGAAACTGGTATGGCTTGCGACGCAGATTGCCAATTAAATGGCGGCTTCAGGGTAGTGTACGCAGAAGTTAAGGGAGACAAAGCAACTCCAAGCCCGTATTATAAAAGCGATATGCCAGATTGCCCTGTTACAGTTAACCCTGGTGATATTGATCAAAACCCATCATGCCAGATTGTGTGGGGGGTGAATATCAAGCCATTTAGAGATGTGTCTGTTGAGTTTACGCAGGTGCAGGATAATGATGATCTTTCAACCGAAGACACTGATATTACTATTGATTTTAATGATAATGCTCGCTATAATTTCAATGTTTCGGTTACTCGTCAAACCAGAACAAACAGTGCGAATCATTCGCAAAATTCCGATCAGATATGTGCGATAGCTCAAGGGGCAGGTGGCACTACTATGCAACCACTATTGATTGGGTGTGAAGAAAGAGCGCCGCATCCAGAAATCAGCACTTATGAGTGCGATTTTCCTGGCCTGCCATCTGGTATTAATTGTATTGCAAATTATTTCCAGCCAAATTTCGTGATTTCATATCGCGCTCCTTATAAAGATGCTGCTGGAATAGATCGTCTTGATACAGTCTATACTATAGTTAGGCCATGGGTCTATGCTGACAGTAGCAGTAATAACGACCCTATATATTTAATTGGCTCAAAGTTTGGGTCTTTAGTAACAGATGAAACTTTGGCCTCGGCGCCATTTGAACAAGAGATTGATCTTGGCGCTCTTGGCACCATAAATAACCCTTTAACTAAGTTTGGTGACTATATTGATAGGAATACTGGAGATCCTATAGCCCCCTACATGCCAGACCCAGCAGATCCTAATGAAATAATAGGTAATATAGATGCAATTTACGTTGGAGGCTTGCAATATCTAAATGGTATGTATCATATAGGTGGTAAATATTCATGCGCAGTTCAGCTGGACCAAGATGTTTGTCCGATAAATCCAAAAGCATGTGTGTTGTCTGATTTATTAAATTCGGATATGGTGAGTTGTAAGCTTTGGTTTGAAAAAATCAGGGATTTTCCTGGCATAAAGAGGCAATCAGCATCTGATTCAGGATGCAGCCTTATAGAAGATTTTGGCGGTACAGCGCCTTATGTAATGAAAATAAAAACATGCGACGCAGGATATAGATATAAAATAACAGGTGGCACAGCTCCAGATGAAGGAGAAGAGCTTTGCGAGTTAAAGCACACTGTAGACCAAAGAATAGATCCGCTTCCAAATATGGGTTCAGAACTAGAGCCATATCAATATTTTAGATCAAATACTGCAAGTCCTGCCGGAACTCCTGGATATAATTATGCTGCTGAATCGCAGATGATGCGTACAAAAACACCACTAGAATGGGGATTGTGCGTTGAGGTGCGAACTAACGGCGCAACATGCCCAGAAAGAACTGCGCAAGGAGCCGATGATGGATACGCAAACTGGCCAGAAACTCTGCCAGGTGAAGTGTCGATTGGCACATGTCCTCCAGGTAAAGTTCCAGAAGGAGAGCCTCTTGAGCGCTACTGCGTACCAGATCCAGTAGCCAGAGACTTTAATTTAAATGAGATACCGGTGATAGACGATGATACTGATCCCAATGATGGAGAGCCGGTAATGCGCTGCGTTACTCCGCCTCCAACAACACCATAAACAAAATAAAAGAGAATAATTATGAAAGAATCAAAAGCAAAATATTTCACAAAATTACTGACAGTTTTTCTGCTATCTGCATCTGCGATGTATTTTATTAGAGAGACTTTTCCGCCAAGTTCATCAAAGCATGGAATTAATGTAAAAATCATCAATGATGGAATAGGTTTTGACATTAAAATGTACAGAATGATTGATGAGTCATTAAAAGAATTATATGATGTAAAATATGTAAAAAGGAATTATGATGTAATAATTTCTGCTCCATTTGGAGAGGAGAAGCCTTGCCCATGCGATGCGGATAAAGTCCGTTTGTTTGTAACGTCAGAAGTTGCAGTGCGCATGGACCATAGAAAAAAAGAAAAAATAAATATGAAGCTGCTGGATCTTGATTTTGAAAATTATGATTTTTTGATTGGGTTTGACTATATAGATAATCCAAAATATATGCGTATTCCTTTTTACTATATATGGCATAAAAATAGGGTGCGGTCAGATTTGAACAGGGGCAGGTGCAATCCAGACAAAAAACATTTTGCATGCTTCATGGCAACAAATGCAGGTCTTAATAAATTATTCGATGGAGCTCATAAAAGAAACGCCTTTTTTCATAAATTATCTTTATACAAAAAGGTTACTAGTGGCGGTAAATATTTGAATAATACCAATGGCCCCGTTCCTTATTCAGATACTGATAAATGGTTTTCTCAGTGCAAGTTTGCAATCAATTTCGAAAATCAGACTTATCCTGGCTATAATACAGAAAAAGTTTCTCTTGGCTATATTAACGGCGCGCTTCCAATATATAATTCTCATCCAATGGGGTTAAAGGATGTAAATAAAGATGCGCTTATCTATGCTGGTGACTTTGCATCTGACGAGGCATTGATTGACTATATTAAAAAGCTTGATAATGATGATGAATTATATTGTAAAAAATGGAACCAGCCTCTGATTAAGGATAAAAATATGGATTATAATAATGCAAAACTCAGGTTTAAGAAAAAAATCCAAGAGCTTATAGAGCGCAAACTTAATAAATTACCTAAAGAAAAAAACAGAGTATTGCAAATTTAACTCCCGTTTATGCAGTTTCATTGTCTCGCTCATCTATTATATATAGTATTCGTTCGCCATTCTCGCGCAGGACTTTAATTAAATATACAATATAGGCTCCCTAATATAATGTTTTTTTAAAAAAAGAAATATTTATACTTGAAAAGATATTTTTTTGCTGCTATAAGATAAAGGCTTTTTAGGGAAAGAGTAAGATAATATGAATAAAGTGTGTAATTTATAAATCTCTATATGCGCCCTTAGCTCAGCTGGATAGAGCAACGGACTTCTAATCCGTAGGTCGGAGGTTCGAATC
>JAHDEH010000033.1 GCA_020628955.1 Alphaproteobacteria bacterium | reverse complement strand
CTAAGCTCCACAGATTTTAAGTCTATTATGTCTACCATTCCATCACGCGGGCACAAAAAGAATTTTTAAATACTTGATGATTTAAAAACTTGTTCCATGTAGAAAGCCAATATTTGGCTTATGCCAAGTAACATAAAATATATATCTTTAAAACGCAAGTATTTTTTTCAATTTTTTATAAAAAAACATCTCAAGCAACAAGAAGCAAAGATTGATATATACTTTATATACTGCTACCTATGTATGTTTGGTATTAGTAGGGTTATATGTAATCTTCATACGTTTTATAGATCTATTGGTTGCTTCTATAATTTCTATCTCTATATTATCCTCTAATTTAATGAAGGAGCCTTTTTTTGGTATGCTGCCATGTTTTGCAAGCACCAATCCACCAATAGTATCAATTTCTTCATCATTTTTAATCAAGTCACAGCCAATAATTTTTTCAATATCTGAAATTAACGCTCTTGCTTTTGCGGTGATGAGGCCAGGCCTGAGTATTTTATATAATTCTGCGCTAGAATCTTCGTCATGCTCGTCATCTATCTCGCCAACTATTTCTTCTATAATATCCTCAATGGTAACGAGTCCATCGGTGCCGCCATATTCATCAACCACAATTGCAATATGCACACGCTGAGCTTGCATACTTGCAAGCAAGTCAACAAGCTTCATTGCGTGAGTTGCAACTATATGCTTGCGCAAGAGTTTTTTTATATTAAACTTTTTTTTCTTAACAACTAGTTCAAATAAGTCTTTAATGTGTATGAAGCCAACAACACTATCTAGATTATCATGATAAACAAGAGTTCTTGTATGATTGCTGGCGATAATAGTTTTAGCAAGGTCTTCAGCTGATATATTATCACCCACTGCAATAATATCTGAGCGAGGCACCAGAATATCATCGACAGTTTTCTCAGAAAAGCTATTTATATTATTCAGAATTTGAACGCTATTATCAGCCGCTCCTGAACTATCTGCTATATTATTTCTCTTAAAACAAGAAAAAATTTTACTTAAAAAATTATTAATTTTACTAGTTTTTACTTCCGTGGGGTCAGGCATATATTATTTTTGTTTATAAATTAATATGGAGATTCTATATCAAATTCTTTTAAAATCAAAATCTCTAATTTTTCCATAGCTTCAGCTTCTTCATCAGTTTTATGGTCAAAGCCAAGCAAATGCAGTATGGCATGAATAGTTAAATGGCAAAAATGGTGCAAAAAACTTATCTTCTTTTCTGCCGCTTCTTTTGCAATAATTTCATAACCATAAGCTATATCTCCAAGATAAATATAATCCTCCTCTTGCGAAAATTCAAGGATATTTTGCCAATTTAATTCATTATCAGGAAAAGATAACACATTAGTAGGTGCATTTTTATCCCTAAATTCTTCGTTCAATTTCTGAATTTTATCATTACTAGTCAGCATTATGGAAAGCTCAACCTCTTGAAGTGCTGCAATATTAGGGAATTTTTCTAATATTTTAGTTAATAAATCTATAAACAGCGCTTTATTTATTGTGTTTTCATTATTCCAGCGATCAAAATCTTGAGCAATTTCTATATTCACTTGCATTTTTTACTATTTTAAATTACATATATATTGTATATTTAATTTAAGTCCTGCGCAAGAATTGGCTAAGTGAGTGCTATATACAAATAGGCGAACGAGACAATGAAACTGCATAAGCGGGAGTTAAATTTGCAATACTATAACATTATTAAAAAGAGTAGTAAATGACTTTAATATCACCATCGATACTTTCAGCAGATTTTGCGAATTTAGAAACGGAATTAAAAGCTCTAGAAAAAGCGGGAGCAGATATGATCCATATTGATGTTATGGATGGGCAATTTGTTCCTAACTTAACATTTGGAGCACCAATTATAAAATCCATCAGAAAACATAGCTCTCTGCCATTTGATGTACATTTGATGACCAACACACCAGAGAATTTAATTGATGATTACACAAAAAGCGGCGCAGATATCATCACAATTCATCCGGAGACAACAAAGCATCTGCATAAAACCATCACTGAAATTAAAGCCGCTGGGTGCAAGGTAGGTATCGCCCTGCTTCCCACAACCCCTATTAGTTGCCTTGAATATATACTAGAAGAAATAGATCTTATATTAGTCATGAGCGTTAATCCAGGTTTTGGCGGTCAAAAATTCTTAAAAAGCCAATTAGAAAAAATTGAAAAAATATCTAGATTTATAAAAAATCATAGTATAATATTGCAAGTAGACGGAGGTATTAACGATGTAACTGCTAGGCTTTGCATAGAAAAAGGCGCGACTAGCCTTGTTTCTGGTAGCTATATTTTTAATGGAGATTACGCGCAGCAAATAAAAAAATTAAAGAGTGTTAAATGAGAATCTTACTATTAATTATATCAATATTACAACTAACTATGACAATTACACATGCTGAGCAAGAAGTTAAAGACACAAAACAAACATTACCAAATGGATTTGTGTATTTAAGTGATGTTTGCCCATCTATTAAACAAGATATTAAATATGCAAATGAAGATAATTTTACTGGACAAATTGTTGTGGGCTATGAAAAACCTGCTGCAATATTAACAAAAGAAGCTGCTGAAAAATTATGCTTAATTCAAAAAAAACTAGAGCAAAATAATATGGGTTTTTTGGTGTGGGATGCATACAGACCTGCCCTAGCTGTTGAATTTTTTCTAGACTGGGGCGCTGTACCAGACAATTCAAAAATTAAGAAAAAATATTACCCGGACTTTACCAAAGAAGAGCTGTTTGACATAGGATTCATAGCAAAAAGCAGTTCGCACAGCAGAGGCTCGACTGTAGATTTGACCATAATAAATGCTGATGGAGAACCAATTGAGATGGGAACTATTTTTGATTATTTTAGTGATAAATCTAGTACGAACTATATTAAATTACCGGAACATATCAAAAAAAATAGACAATTCCTGAAAGAGCTGATGCATAATAATGGCTTTACAAACTTCAAACAAGAATGGTGGCATTATACTCTAGATCAAGAACCCTTTCCTAACACATATTTTAATTTTCCTGTAAAGTAAATCTGTAAGTAAATGCATATTTTTGTTTGTCAAATTACCCCGAAGATTGCAGATTTGCCGTATAATTTTAGGCTTATTGAAGATTCATATAAAAAAGCATTAAAGGAAAAAGCTGACATATGCTTACTGCCCGAGCTTGTTACTTGTGGCTATATGGCGCAGGATTTATTACTGCGCAGTAGCTTTATTGACGATATAAAAAAATATATTGAAGATGTAATTAATATTACCGAAGAGACTTCTTTAATATTGCCTACTCCTTGGGAGGAGAATGGAAATTTATATAATGCCTGCCTTGCTATTCAAAACAAGCAAATTATCGGTATTACTTACAAAGAGCATCTGCCAAATTATGGCGTTTTTGATGAGCATCGATACTTCACACCAGGCAATGCAAATATTATAGAAATTAAAGGCACTAAGATTGGCATTCCAATATGCGAAGATATTTGGCACAAAAAAACATGCGCAAAACTTGCAAAACTAGGTGCTGAGCTATTCTTGGTCCCCAACGCCTCACCGTTTGAAAAAAATAAATTAACAAGCAGAATTGACGCTGTAAAAAAACGATACACAGAAACTAGTATTCCTTTGATATATTGCAATCAAGTGCTTGCTCATGATGGCGTTATATTTGACGGTAATTCCTTTTGCTTTGATGGTTCCTTGCAAATATTTGCAAATAATATGCAAGAAGATTATTGCTCTGTTGAAGCAAATGGTAAAAAACTAACCCCGCAAAAAATTTGCGAACATAAAGATAATGAATTTGAAAATATTCATGAAGCAATAATTTTTGGTTTAAAAGAATATGTAACAAATAATGGTTTTGGAAAAGTTATACTTGGCCTCTCTGGCGGCATTGACTCTGCTATTGTCTTATATTTTGCTGCTAAGAGCATGGGGGCAGAAAATGTTCATGCCTACATGATGCCAAGCAAATTTAACTCTGATAGTAGTATGGAAGATGCTTTGCAGCTAGCAGACAATCTAGGCATCGAAACTACCACCATTAACATACAGCAGTTAATTGATGCGACATCTATTACTATTGACCTGCAGGAAGGAGAAATTGCACATCAAAACATTCAATCCCGGCTGCGCGGATGCATCTTAATGACCGAGTCAAATAAAAATAACGCCTTGCTTTTAACAACAGGCAATAAGTCAGAATATGCAACAGGTTATGCCACAATTTATGGTGATATGAATGGCGCTTTTAATCCCATCAAAGATTTATATAAAACAGAAATATATGAGCTGGCAAAATATATAAATACACAAAATGTGCATAACCATGCAGAGATAATTCCGGCTAACATAATAAATAAAGAACCAAGCGCAGAGCTAGCACCAGAGCAAAAAGACTCAGACAGCCTGCCAGATTACCAAGTGCTTGACAGTATTTTATTCGACCATATAGAAAATAATATGGGCAACAAGGAACTATCAGAAATCCACGGGGCCAAGCTATCTGCGCGCATAGTTAAACTGGTTAAAAACTCAGAATTCAAACGCAAACAATCAGCCCCTGGTGTAAAATTATCGAGAATGAGCTTCGATAAAGATCGTAGATTCCCAATTACTAGTGGTTGTTAGCCCCTCAGTTTTGATAATAACGAAATAACTGCAATTTCTGATCTCAGCACTAATTGCCCTAGACTTATAGAAGATGCGTTTTGCATTAATGATAATTTCTGGATTTCCTCGTCATCAAAACCACCTTCTGGCCCGATGAGTGGGATTATAGAGCTTGAGCCTTGAACATTGATATGCTCAATAGTTCTTGATTCTTCATGTTCATTTGCAAAAACAATATGGGGGCTATTTGAAGCATTATCTGGGGAGTTATTTTGACTCAAAAATTCTTCTAATGTAGTGGGCTGCTCTAGTTCTGGGATACAAAATCTTTCACATTGCTCTGATGCCTGAATTAGTATTTTATGCAATTTCTCCCTATTAAGTGTTTTATGCTGACATCTGCTTGAAATCACTGGAATAATTTTGGTTACACCAAGTTGGCATACGCCTTTCAGCGCCTCAATCATCCGATCTTGTTTTATGATGCACATTGCCAAATTTAAGCGAGGGAGCAAAACAGGCTCCCTGAATTTTTCTATTATTTTAGCATGAATAGAATTTTTATTCACAAATATAATCTCTGCAACAAACTCGCCGCCTGTTGCATTAAAAACCCTAAATCTATAGCCAATCCTGGCTCGCATGACTGATTTAAGATAATGAAAATTATCATCTTCAAATAAAACTACGCCCGCGACATTAATATTTGATGGGTAGTATATTCTTTGCAGCTTTGAATATTTCACTTTCCAACACCTTTAGATGTAGAATATTCAAAATGCAATGGTTTGCCGTCAAACACTATGTCATAAGCATGATGCAAGGCAGAGGAAACCTCTGCAAAACCTGTAAGTATAAGTTTAAGCTTGCCTGTGTATGATGCAACATCGCCAACCGCATAAACGCCTTTTAAATTAGTTTCGAAATATGGAGTGCTGACATTTACATGATGATTTGTGATCGTCATGCCACATTGCTCAAGCAGGCTAAGATCTTGCGACAACCCAAAAAATGGCAGCAAAATATCTGCTTCTATGCTTTGCAAATTATTGTCAAGGTCAGCTACTGTCACAGATTCAAGGTTTCTGCCCTGCCCTTGCAGCCCATGCAGCTGGAAGCCCGTAATGATTTTCAGTTTATTTTCAGCAGCTAAATTATGCATTTTTTCTATACTCGCTGGGGCGGCCCGGAATTTTTTTCGTCGATGCAAAATAGTTACGTCCGCAATCTCTGACAATGAATTTGCCCAATCAACTGCAGAATCTCCGCCGCCAGCAATTAAAATTTTCTTACCAGCGAATTTGTTTTTGCTCTGCACTGAGTAAAAAACGCTATTATCTTCATATTGCTCAATACCTGCAAGCGGCGGCCTGTTGGGGCCAAAACAACCAGCTCCGGCTGCCAAAATCACCACTTTAGAGCTTAATTCCTTGCCTTTGCTAGTTTTAACCACAAATCCTTCTGGATTTTTTTGCATTGATACTACTTTTTGAGCAAGCAAATACTCAGGCGCAAAAACAGCTGCTTGAGTAGCCAAATTTTGCACCAAATCTTGAGCGGAAATTTCAGGATGCGATGGAATATCATATATCGGCTTTTCTGGATAAAGAGCCGAACATTGCCCGCCAATATGGGGTAAAGCATCAATAACAACGCTCTTCATACCCAGCAGACCAGCCTGAAAAGCCGCAAAAATCCCCACCGGACCCGCGCCAATTATAATCACATCTTTGCTTATATTACTCATAAAATTATTTATATAATAAATTTTTTAAAGAATAATAAATGATTTACACAATATTATCAACCGTAAAATAAAAATTATGTTGACAATATGCGGCAAATAATATTAACTATAAGTAATATTTGTTTAAAAGGTAAATAGTTTCGTTTAAAGTGTTCATATTTAGTGCAGGAGATACATAAATAATATGAAGCAAAGAATGTTTATTAATAATATTTCAAAAGCAATGCGAACAAATACTAGCAGCAAGTTCTTTAAAAATAATCCAATTGCAAAAT
Organism: Alphaproteobacteria bacterium; assembly: GCA_020628955.1. GTDB lineage: Bacteria > Pseudomonadota > Alphaproteobacteria > Rickettsiales > Rickettsiaceae > Megaera_A. The sequence continues at coordinate 4,664 of JAHDEH010000033.1, read as the reverse complement.
TACAACCATCAATAAATTTTTTCAGTTCAACTAACGCTTTTCCTTCGCCCAGTAAAAAAATAATGTATACTAAAAATGTTAGATCTTTTAGTACTGACAGCACTAGAGATGTAACAAAGATTAGTGATGCAGAAACGAATTATCAAGATTCTTCTAGTCAAGATCAAGAAAAGAGATGGTACCAAAGCTTTAATGAAACTTGCATAGGATATAAGGGTATATTGGAATTTGTTAGGGCTTTTCTTGGTCCAATTGTAAGTGTTGCATCAGCTTATATAGCATATTTGGCTCTTGAAGGACAAAGAAAACACGATAATGAGTTAATGCGAAACGAAATCGAAGAAAAAAATAAATTAATTAAGAAATCAATAGAGGAAAAAATGAAAGACGAAATCATTGAAATAGAACAAAAATTAGCTTCAATAGTTAATAGTTATAACAGAGATAATGCAAGTAAAAAAGGTGTAAAAAACAATAATGCGTTACTTGAATGTTCCGAGCTATTTGAACAAATTGCAGGCGAGTCTGCAAAAAAAGAAATAAAAGAATATTTCGAAGGCAAGGCAATATACGACAAAGAAATAACATTAAAAAATGTTCTTAATCTAGTTAATTTTTGTAATGATTATGCAACAAAAGAAATGTATCATAACCATGTTGGTAGAAGCGCAAGGGCAAAACTAGAAATGGTTGAGAAAATTTTTAGAAAATACCTTGAAACACATGATGTAAAAACAGAAGGCAAAGAAAAAGTAACTGCTGCTGATGCAACAACTGAATATTTAAAAGGTAGGTCTTATATTTATGATGACGAAAATTATGAACAAGCAATAAAGCATTTTACAAAAGCAAAAGAACTGGCTGAAACTGTTGGAACTTTCGAAGCACATTTAAGCGAAGATGGTCTTGGAATTATTACGGATAAATTGAGCGAAGCAGAGCTGAAAGCAAAAAATCCAGATATAGATACGGCAATAAAATTAATCGAAGAAAATATTACAAGATATAAAAAGCTTATAGATGCAGATACAAAATATAAAATGAATTACAAATCTGAAAATAATTATGAAACAATAAATCCTAAAGAAGATCAGATTAATTTTGTAAAATATGGTAAAAAACTTATCAAAGCCCTGTCTTTGAAAGCAACATTAATTTCAGATAGTAAGGAAAAGCAGGAAATAACTAAAGAAATGACTAATCTATTAAAGGGCGGCAACAATGACTTTAGCTTACTGAATTTAATAGATGAAGGCGTTAATTCAACAAAGCAACTATCAGACCGCGAAAAAGCATCATCATTAAACTTTATCGCTCAGGCATTAGTTAATTTTGAAAAAAACAATATTGATTCAGATGAATTAATGAGTTTAATTAAAACAAAATTATCATTTATAGATGCAGATACAGAAGGCACATTGAATGTAGCTAAAGCTCTGCACGAGCACGCCTCTTCAATTAGTTTCGAAGGTGCGTATACAAAATCTAATGCAGATAAAGGCATCAAAGAAATAGATTCTTTGCTTGTAGCCAATACCTGCGAAACAGATACAGATACAGCTGATATTGCAGGAAATGTGGACGCAACGGCTGAAGAAATTGCCTAAACCTAAAATTTAATTTGCATTAATGAAGATATTAATGTATAGTTATATTTGTAATTAAAACTCTGGTGGAAAATTTTTATTAACTTTTGACCGGAGTTTTTTTTGGCAAAAAGACAAATTAAACAAACAGATGACAATGACCAGCATGAGCGAGTGCTGCAAGCTCAGAATCATCAAAATCAAACCAATTTCGACGGCATAATTGATGAATTAAGCAGAAATTACAGTAAAGCTTGTGATTATTTCAATAGTGAAAACTATTATGATGCAGCTAAATTCTTTGCAAAAACTGTAAAACCATTATTGGGCAACCCAAATAAAGTTCCAAATAAAATTTCTTTGGGTATATTAAAAATTAACTCTAGTCCCTTGAATCTTTATGAAATAGCTTTGGACTCGATGTATAATTTAGCTCTTTGCTATAAAAAAGGAGAATTGCAAGGCAAGTATGTAGATGAGATAAAAATCAATGCCAGCTGGGCGAAAGCTGCTGCGATATTTCATTACTGCGCTTCTTTTTACGATAAACATGAAGAGCATATAAAAGATGAATTGCATCATGACTACAAAAAAATAGCGCATGAAATGCAATTTGATTTTTTACAACATAAACTACATCTTGATGAGTCAAAACGTGAAGATGTAACAGAAAAATCGCGAGAATATACAGAAAAATATAAAAAATTAATATCAGGAACATCAGACTCTAGCGATAAAACACAAAAAAAATCATTAAGGGAAAAAACAAAAGACTATATTGAAAAAAAAACCGAAATAAAAGAATCAATTAAAGATTTTTATGCATCAATATCTGTTGGCATCAAAGCATTAATAACAGAAATTTTTCAAGATGCACAAGAGCTACTAGGAGATAAGCCAAAGGGTATGCAATGCGAAGCAATCTCATTCGGTTCCCTTGCTGCTGGTGGAATCACCCCATGGTCAGATATTGAATTCATTATATTAATTAATGAACAAGAAGATGCTGAAAAACAAGAAGAGGCAAAAAAATATGGCAGCAATTTAGCCAAATTGATCAACATAATGCTAATTAATATTGGCGAAACTTATCTGCGCACGGTTGGGGTCGAGTTTTTAAATAATTTCAAAACAGGCAAAGATGAAGATGATTGGTTTTTTGACGATGTAACAAAATGCGGCATCAGCCCAGATGGATTCATTGGCTATGCATGCAAAAACCCATTTGGCCGCCAAGGGCATTACAAAAAGGTAACAGAAAATGGAAATGTAATTGAATTACCAGACTATGAGCTAGTGCTTACTCCTAAAGAATTGGCCAAATTTCAATCAATTGCAAAAGTAAGTGAAGCAGGTAGCTGGTTCGACACAGACCCGCATCTGGTGCAAGCCCTGCTGATTACTGGCTATATTTGCGGGGACCTGGATCAAGAAAATGGATTGCACTCTGAGTATAAAGAGGAGATTAGAAAATTTAAGGCAGGCACTTCAAACATAATGGAAAAAGGTAAGCCTGTAGAAAAAAACAATACCAAGATCATTGAGGAGAGAGTTAAAGAAATATTAGAGAAAAATTTAGAAGAAGCAAAAGAATTTTCTATAAAGGCTCTAGATAGCATATATCTGAATGTAAAACAAGAATATTATCGCAAAGTTGAGCGTGTAATAATAAACTTTGCTCATTATCATGATATAGATAAATGCAATATGTGGGATATTATTGAGGAGCTACAAATTAAAATAGGAGACGAATCTTATGAATATATAGGAAACGCTAAAATGAGTGATTTTTTGACAACTTTAAGAAAAAATCTTAATCTAGCTGTAGAATCTCGTTTGAACAACTATTCATATAATGATGCCCAAATTGATAATAAAGAAATTCGCTCCATGAACGAACAAAATAAAAAAAAATATATTAATTTTATTTTGGATTTTACAAAAGCAGAAAAAATTATCAGAGCACATATGAAGTTTGGTCTTGAGTATTCAGAAAATTCCGAAGGCGTCATGACCGTGTCTATGCACAATGTAACTCATTGTTTTGTTTTTGAAAATGGAGGTGCAAAAGTAGTCAGAAAACAAAAAATGAATATAGACGATTTATTATATAATTTATGCGAATGGTTTAAATATAATCAAATGAATAAAGTACAGGCTTATCTTAACCATTATCATGCAAATGATGAGATCACTTTCTGTAAAATGCTTGATACTATTTTTGGGACAGAAGAAAAACAAAAAATTAATCATTTTGAAAATTTAACAGATAATTTTATACTTCATTATTATATATTAAACTTATGCACTGAATTATATTATAATTTTATAGAAACTAGTCCAACTATAGCAGAAAAGATGATACAATATTGTCTTAAAATTTGCCATGAATTTAAATTTGATGAATTAATCAATGAATCTACAAATGATGATAATTTAAAAATTTTTTTAGCAGATATTTACAGTATTTATGGTGATATTTATCTAGGTTATAAGAAAGATAATAATCCGGTAACTATTATTTGTCATATAAAATGTGCATCTTTATTAGAAGCTATAGATATTAATGCTAGCTATAAAATAGCTACTAAGGGTATGGGTGCAACTTTAGAAAAAAATTATATGTTGTCTAGATATGAGAGCATGCATCATAATTTTATAAATTTCTTTACTCCTAAAAGTATATCTTCTTTTACAAATGATGTTCACAATAAATTAACAATCGATCTAATTAAATATATTATTTCTGAATTTAAAAAATATGAAGAAGAATATAGTAAGTTAAAAATAACACTTACCGACATAAAAATATTAGCTTTTATTGAAAAAATTACTTTTAATAATACAGTGGATAACGTCACTGATCTTGTTTCTATTGTTAATATAGAAGAAAATTTAAATGAAGAGGAGAAAGAGTCAGAAATAACTGGAGATACTCAAAGCAATAATTAAACTTAAATTAGATATGGAAAATATTGATTGTATAATAAACACATAAATTTTTTATACAATCAATATTTTCCATATCTAGGTATTAATTTATTGTGTTATTAAATATCTATATTTATTTTATATTTT
>JAHDEH010000032.1 GCA_020628955.1 Alphaproteobacteria bacterium | reverse complement strand
GATTATAAAAATTTAAAAAAACAAGCAGTTTTTATAAAAAATAATTCAACTAGAATTGTTTTTCGCCAGTTTTATAATATAATGACAATTGATAATATTGATTCACCTATTATAGAATATAAACAAGATATAAAAAGATTTGTAACAATAGAGTCAGTAAAATTAAATGGAGCTAATCAGAGTGTGGTTATATTTAGAGCTATTGCAAAAAATGTGAAAGATGAAATTTATAAAGATGAAATTTGGCAAGCAAATCTTGAATATGAAATAGATAACATAAACACAGAAGTTGAATCTGAGGAAAAATTTAATTTCACAATAACAAACTATAATACTAAACTATTAAAAAGCAATATTGGGGCATAGATCATGAATAAAATAATTATATTTTTAAGCTTAATAATTCTTTCGCATACATCATATGCAATAAGGGAGTCAAGACCAACACCAACAGATAGTAGGATAAGAATCATAACTTATAGCCCAGAAGATGTATTCAAATTTATTGGCTATTATGGATATCAGGCTAGTATAGAGCTTGGAGAAGGGGAGAGCGTAGTTAGTATTTCTATGGGAGACACAACAGCTTGGCAAATAGTGCCAGCAGGTAACAGAATTTTTATAAAGCCTATGGAAAAAGATGCAACAACAAATATGACTTTGCTGACCAATAAAAGAACATATTATTTTGAATTACACGCCGAAGAAGCAGCGGATATAAGATCGCCAGGCATGGTATTTAATATGAAATTTTTATATCCTGATGAAGAAGAGCAGGATCATTTAAGAAGTTTTGCAGCTGCAGATGCAGCAAAAGGCCCAGACTTAAATCGCCCTGAGCGCCTTAATTTTCATTATACTATGAGTGGCAATGAAGAAATTGCGCCTATCAGAATTTTTGATGATGGTGAATTTACTTACCTGCAATTCAGGGATAAAAATAATGAAATACCAGCTATATTTGCAGTAGACGAAGAATTGCGTGAGTCTATGGTTAATTTCAGGCTCGATCCAAATAATAATAATTTGGTTATAATAGAGCAGGTATTCAGGAAATTATCACTGCGCGCAGGAAAAAAAGTTAACTGTATATTTAATGAAGTATTTGATCCTTTGCAGTAACTCTTGTGTATTATAAATTTTAATGATGTCATTTTAGCCTTCAACCATCCTTTGCATATTATTAATAATGCTTAGTCATTATTTCCTTCCTGGGGTGCACTGTAAAATGTACTAGAGAATAATATTCTTCTTGTGCATCTAATTGAATTAAAGTATAATTCACTGCGCTGTTACTTCGTGATATTTTACACACTAAATTCACACGAGAATAATATTCTTCTTGTGCATCTAATTGAATTAAAGTATAATTCACTGCGCTGTTACTTCGTGATATTTTACACACTAAATTCACACTTTAATGCACTTGTAGCTCAGCTGGATAGAGCATTACCCTCCGAAGGTAAAGGTCATTGGTTCAAATCCAATCAAGTGCGCCATCATATTGTAAATTTAAAATATTTACGAAACATGCGCATAACAGAGTCACTTTTTGTTGGCATATTTTGCAAGTTTTTATTAACCCATCTGAGCTCCTTTGATTCATGATTTTTTATTAAATTATCACTTACATATGCATGAATCAAAAATCTTATATCGAAATGAAAATGCTGGCCTTCGCTGCTATTTGCTGGCACTGTATGGATGTCTATATCAAAAATATTAGAAAATATAGCTTTTACATTTTGAATTCCTGACTCTTCTTGCGCTTCTCTTATTGAAACAGATAGAATATCAGAACTACTATCGCAATGCCCCCCTGGTTGCACCCAAATATCAAGCTTTGAGTGGTGCATTAGTAATGCGCTATCCATAGATTTATTAAGTAAAAAAGCAGAAGCAGTGAAATGTCCGAATTGATTGTTTCGGGAAAAGCAATCATTTCCATATTTTATAAAATTAAGCATGCGTAACTTGCATTCTTGCTCCCATTTATCTTCAGGATTATATTCATTTAGTAAATTATATGTATTTTTATACTCATTCTTCATAGAGTTAAATTTAATTAGAACTTGCTGGGTTCGTTTGCCAGCATATCCATTTCTATATCTACCAAATTTTCTGGATTTGTTGCGTGGTACCACTTTGTTCTTTTGGCTGGGATTCCAACCACCTTGTCGCTATTTAAATAATATTCTCTCAGCGAAAATATTTTAAGCGGGTGCTTAGCAATTTTACTAGGTTTTAAAATTTGCATACCAGAATACATATATTCATAATTTTCTTGCTTATCCGGGCGGACTAATTTCCCTCCTTCTTCTATATCAAAATCTCCATGACCGCTATATCCTACAGAATCTTTATATGGCTGCATCAGAAGCAGAAAATCCATTTTATCTGCATCCCAATTATCTTGCATTATTTCAAATAAATTATCAGAAGATTTAATTACAACATCAGTATTTAGCGTGAAAATTGGCTTATCGCCTGTATGCTCTAGTGCATTTTTAATAGCCCCGCCAGTTTCTAGCAGTTCTTCTTCATATATTGTTACGATCTCTGGAAAATCTGGATTTTTTTTACGAAAAGATTCTATAGATTCTTCAATTTTATCGCTCATATAATGTGTGTTAATAATAATCTTTTTAAATGGATAAGAGCTGCACATCTCTAGCGTATAATGCAATATTGGTTTACCAAGTATTGGTATTAGTGTCTTTGGATTATTTTCTGTCAGGTGCCTCATTCTGTTGCCAAGTCCTGCAGCGAATAAAAAAATTGTATCTATCATTTAAAAAACTCTTTTATAAATTTGTTTGCCAGTCTCTAAAAGGCTTTAGTACTGGGTGCGATAAGTCATATTCCAAATATTGCTCTACTCTTGGTAAGAATTGCAGATATCTGTCATCTTCATCTTGTAAAAATTTCCTTGTAAATACGCCAAGTATTCTGCTATTGCGCTGAGCGCCTAAAATATGATAATCTACATTGATATCTGCATAATCATACTGCGTTTTATCTGTGTAATATTTAAGCATTGATAGTGCAAATTCTCTCCCCACTTGTGTCCTTGCATCTTCTAGCAAAGAAACTATATCATATACTGGGCTGCCTAAGGTAGCATCTTGAAAATCAAGTAGACCTAGCGATTTTATATCTTTCCTATCTGCAAGATGCATAATATTTTCTACGTGATAATCGCGCAAAACTATTTTTTGCTGGGCTATTTTTTGCTTATGTAAAATACCTTGCCAAATAGTCTGAAATTCTTGTCTATCTTGTCCAGAGATTTTTGTGCCATATTTATATGGTATATAAAAATCTAGATATAAATCTAGCTCTTCTATAAGCCTTTCATTACTCATAATTTCTAGATTATCTGGAATATTTGTATTATTATGTAAGTCAATCAACAGATCTATCATTAATTTATATATTTCAAGGCTTTGATCATCAGTTGCTTGCACTAAATATTTTTTTATATCAACATAACCAAAATGCTCTGTAATCATTAAACCTTGATCTATATCATAATGTAAAATTTTAGGAACAGAGAATCCTTGTTCTTTCAAGAATAAATCTATATCAATAAATGGCTTTATTGAAGTGTATGATACCGGGCAATCCATTAAAATATACTTCTTGTCTCCAAGTTGCAATTCGTAATATCTTCTGAGGCTTGCATCGCTTACAAGAGGTTTGATTATAAGCCTCGAGAGTTCTTCTGGTGTGAAAAATTGGGCAGCAAAATTTTCTATTTTATCCTTTATATCTTCTGCTGTAATCATTAAAACTAACCTGCTAGTCTTTTATTTGAAGACTTTCCCTGTGGCTTTTTGGCTGTTTTGCTGCTTTTATTTTTAATGGATTCTATTTTTGCAGCAATTTTTGCTTCGATAGATTTTTTATCATATGTAACTTTTTTATCCTTTAAATCGCAAAAATTATACATATCCTCTAGTAAAATATCCTCTATTATAGACCTAAGGCCCCTAGCGCCAGTGTTTCGCTTCAATGCTTTTTCTGCAATTGCATCAAGTGCGTCTACTGTAAACATCAGCTCTGCATCATTCATTTCAAACATTTTAGTATATTGTTTGATTATTGCATTTTTAGGTTTAGTTAAAATTTGAATTAAAGCATTTTTATCTAGGGCTTTGAGACTTGCAACAACTGGCAAGCGACCAATGAATTCAGGTATCATGCCAAATTTTACTAAATCCTCAATTTGAATATCTTTCAGAATATCGCTATTTCGTATTTCGTTTTTTGACTTAACATTTGCAGCAAAACCTATAGAGCTTTTTGTGCTGCGCTGAGCTATGATGTTTTCAAGCCCCATAAATGCCCCACCACATATGAATAAGATGTTTGAAGTATCAATTTGTATAAAATCTTGTTGTGGATGCTTTCTTCCGCCTTGCGGTGGCACGTATGCAACTGTTCCTTCCATTAATTTAAGCAAAGCCTGCTGAACACCTTCACCAGATACATCGCGAGTGATTGATACATTTTCTGATTTTTTGGCAATTTTATCAATTTCATCAATATAAATAATACCTTTTTGCGCCTTTTCTACATCAAAGTCGCATGCTTGCAGTAATCTTAATAATATATTCTCTACATCTTCACCAACATATCCAGCTTCAGTAAGGGTTGTTGCGTCTGCCATGGTAAATGGAACATCTAGAGTTTTTGCAAGAGTTTGTGCAAGTAAAGTTTTTCCAGACCCAGTAGAGCCAATTAGCATAATGTTAGATTTATTAAGTTCAACATCAGAAATTTTATTCTGGGCATTCTCTAGTCTTTTATAGTGATTGTAAACAGCAACGGCTAAAACTTTTTTTGCCTGTTCTTGTCCAATTACATGGTCGTCTAAGGTCTTTCTGATTTTTTTTGGTGTTGGAACAGAAGATTTTATTATTTTTATATCTTCATCTTTGAGTTCAGCCACTATCTCGCCGCAAATATCAATACATTCATTACAAATGAATGTTTCTGGTCCTGCAATTAATTTTCTTACTTCAAATTGGTTTTTGCCACAAAATGCACAATGTAGTGGTGTTTCCGTTTTATCTGCCATATATTTATAATTTTTTATTTATCTAATTTATAGTTTTTACCATCTAAAAAACAAAAAGTATAGTTATTTTTTCCCTGGCATTAAGTCTCTGCTATTCATTATATTATCAATAAGTCCAAAATCTTTAGCTTCCTGAGCAGACATAAAATTATCACGCTCCATTGCTTTGCCAATTTGTGCTACTGATTTGCCGCTATGTTTTGCATAAATCTCGTTTAACATAGTTTTTACCTTAAGAGTCTCTTGAGCATGAATTTCAATATCAGTTGCCTGGCCACGAAAACCGCCGCTTGGTTGATGTATCATTACTCTACTATTTGGAAGGGCATAGCGCATCCCTTTTTCTCCAGCAAGTAATATAGTCGCTCCCATGGAGCAAGCCTGACCAATGCAAAGTGTTGCAATTTTGGGTTTTATGTATTGCATAGTGTCGTATATTGCCATGCCAGAGGTAACAACTCCTCCAGGTGAATTGATATACATATATATTTCTTTTTCTGGGTTGTCTGCTTCCAAGAATAACAATTGAGCGACTATGGAGTTTGCCATTTGGTCTTCAAACTGACCGCATACAAAAATTATTCTTTCTTTAAGTAGTCTTGAATATATATCGTAAGATCTTTCGCCCTTTGCTGTTTGCTCTACTACTACTGGTACATAACTCATAATTTTACTCCTATAATTTAGTTTTAATTTTGTTCTAATTTTTTCTTTAGCTCTGTGTAGCCACCAATAAACTCGTCATTTAAAAACACGTAGGGCACTGTTTTTTGACCAGTTTGGCGCCATAATTTAATAGCTAGCGCTTCATTGTCTCCAATTTCTATTGCTTCATACTTAATATTATGCTTATTTAGCAGATTTTTAGCGTATTTGCAATAAGGGCAATAGCTTTGTGTATATAAAATGACTTTTATGTCACTGTAATTTAACTTTTCTTGCTCTATTGTTTTGCTAGCTGATACATTATATACTTTACTAAAAGTAATAGCGCACAATATCGCCATTAATATAATGATCCAGCCTTTTTTGTATAAATTATTTACTCTTTCCATAACCTTTTATTCCCATTTAAAATTTAATTATAAATCTGACTATAGAATAAGTTTCAACATAAATCTATAAAAAATCGTACTTAATAATCAATTTTCGCATCATTGAGGTAAAAAATGTGATACAATAATAATTGTGTGTAATTAAATAGCAAGAGGTACCTATGCTTTCTAGCAATTTAGAATTAACTCTTAGAAGAGCATTGTCAATAGCAACTAGTTTAAAGCATGAATATGCAACATATGAGCATTTGCTGTTTGCACTGATCGAAGACAAAGATGCAAAGCAAGTTTTGATTAAAAGCGGGGTGGCAATTGAACTATTGCATGCTCGCCTTAAACAATACATTGAAAAAGATCTTGTCGACCTTGTCTCTGAAGAGAAGCAAGAAGCAAAGCCAACAGCAGGGTTTCAGCGTATAATACAAAGGGCTGCGCTGCATAGCCAAGCGCATGGACAAAGAATGATTACAGGCGCACATGTACTTGCTGAATTTTTTTTCGAGCATGAAGCTTACGCCTTGTTATGTCTTAAAGAGTCAAATCTTACTCGCCAAGATGTTATAAATTATATCAAAGAAAAATATACTAACAATACATCAAGCTCAGAAGAGTCAAATCACCAAGAACCTAAACTAACATTCATACGCAGCTCTGTTAAAACTCAGGAGCAAGTTCAAGATGCAGGAGAGGCTAATGACCCTGAAGCTGCCTCTGAAAACACTAGCGAGCTTGAAAAATATTGTATTAATTTAAACCAAAGAGCAGATAAAAATGCAATAGATTGTCTTGTAGGGAGAAAAAATGAAATTCAAAGAACAATCGAAATACTTTGTCGCAGAAAGAAGAATAATGCAATTTTGATAGGCGAGCCCGGAGTAGGCAAAACTGCAATTGCAGAAGGTCTTGCAACCAGAATAGTGAATAAAGACGTGCCTGAAGTTTTAAAAGATGCAATAATATATTCACTCGATATTGGCACACTTGTTGCCGGCACAAAGTTCAGAGGAGATTTTGAAGAGCGCATCAAGGGGCTACTTGAAGAGCTTAGAGAGAACACTAACGCAATTTTGTTTATTGATGAAATTCATACAATGATCGGTGCAGGCTCAACAAATGCAGGTGCGATGGATGCAAGTAATTTACTAAAGCCGGCCCTGGCAAAAGGAGAATTGCGCTGCATCGGCTCTACTACATTTAAAGAATTCCATAATAATTTTGAAAAAGACATGGCGCTAGTCAGAAGGTTCCAAAAAATCATTGTAACTGAACCAGATGAAGAAGCAACAATGGAAATATTGCAAGGTCTAAAAAGCTATTATGAAAAACATCATAATGTTAAATATACAGATGCGTCCTTGCGCAGCGCAATTGAGCTTTCAGAAAGATATATTAATGACAGGCATTTGCCAGATAAAGCAATAGATTTGATTGATGAAGCTGGCGCTAGAAAAAAAATGGATGGCAAATTAAAAGAAACAAAGATAACAGAAAGAGATATCGAAGAGCTGCTAACTAGTATAGTCAATATACCTTCCATAAGAGCTGATTTCAACGATGCAAAGCATCTTAAAAATTTAAGCAAAAGCTTGAAAGATCATATTTTTGGGCAAGACGAGGCAATTGATGAGCTATGTGCAAGCATCAAAATGTCAAAAGCTGGCTTAAGGGCTCCTGAAAAGCCAACAGGGTGCTATATGTTTGCAGGGCCTACTGGTGTTGGCAAAACAGAACTTGCTAAACAAATTGCCCTTCAAAATAATATGAAGCTTTTGAAGTTTGACATGTCTGAGTTTTCCGAGCCAAGTTCAAGCTCTAAGCTACTTGGAAGCGCCCCTGGTTATGTGGGTTTTGACCAAGGTGGTATGTTAACAGGCGAGGTGGATAAATATCCATACTCTGTTGTTTTATTCGATGAGATAGAGAAGGCTAATTCTGAAATCCATAACTTGCTGCTGCAAATCATGGATGATGGCGTGATCACCGATAGTACAGGAAAGCACATAAATTTCTCTCATACTATTATTATAATGACTACTAATGTAGTTGCTGAAGTTAAAAAATCTAATATTGGCTTTAAAGAAGATCCCAATACAACAAAGAAGGAAATGGATATGTCTTCTTTTAATAATAATTTTAGGCCAGAGTTTCGCAGCAGGTTAGATAAAATTATTCTATTTAACCCGATAGAAAATATTATTGATAAAATAGTAGCTAAAAACATTAAGGAGCTGGCTGCGCAGCTTGCCGATAAAAAAGTGCGGTTAAAAGTAACTGCTGCTGTAAAAAAACATTTTGCCCAAGATTGTTTCAATAATAAAACAGGAGCAAGAGAATTAAATCAAGCCATGGATGCAGAGCTTAAACAATATATTGCAGACGAAATCTTGTTTGGTAAATTACAAAATGGAGGCTGCGTTGATATTGAATTTGATAAAAAAGAACAAAAATTATTATTTAAATTTTCTAAATTAACTCCAAAAGACAAGAAGCAGCTAGAGATAAATTAATCTTGTTGTAAATATTGATGCGCTTGGCTATAAGGCTTGTGTTATATGGGGTTGTTGCTATATTTCGAGTGTTTTTTGTAGCTTTTATTCCTCTCAAAAATATATATCTTTTAGCTAAAATAAAAGATAATTTGATTTTTTTAAAAAATGTCCTTGACAATGCACTATATAAACTGCTATTTTTAGCTGCAAAATTAAACTAAATCAAAGAAAATATTGTGAAAACTTATTCTGCTAAACCATCGGACATAGAAAAAAAATGGTGGGTTATTGATGCTCAAGATATAATTCTTGGGAGACTTGCAAGTCAAGTAGCTATTTTGCTACGTGGTAAGCACAAGCCAACATTTACTCCTCATATGGATTGTGGCGATAATGTAGTTATTATCAACGCTGACAAAGTTCATTTATCTGGTAATAAAGCTAATCCTAAAGATGGTAAATTTTACTATCGTCATACTGGTTTTCCAGGTGGTCTGAAGGAAACTACAGCTGGTAAAGTTCTGCAAGGAAAGTACCCAGAAAGAGTAGTTAAGATGGCTATTAAGCGCATGGTAAGTAGAAACAAGATGGGCACTAAACAAATGGGCAATTTGCATGTTTACAGCGGTGGCGAGCACCCACATACTGCGCAGAAGCCAGAAACATTTGACATAGCTAGTAAAAATACAAAAAATAAGAAGTAATTATAATGGAAGTACCAACACTTGAACTAAACAAAGAAGCTGCAGAAACAAAAGTAGCAGCAGCTCCTAAAATTGTACAATGTAAATCAAAAAAATCTACAGCAGATGGCGGTGGCTACGGAACTGGCAGAAGAAAAAATGCTATTGCACGAGTTTGGGTTAAGCCAGGTAAAGGTATAGTTACCATTAACAAAAAGCCAATAGCAGAATATTTTCCACGTTCTATATATCAAACATCAATATTGCAACTATTTATAGATACAAAAACAAATGGTCAATATGATGTTGTTTGTACAACAAAAGGTGGCGGAACAACGGGTCAGGCTGGTGCAATAATTCATGGGATAGCAAGAGCATTAGACTGCATCTCTGAAGAGCATCATGATGTTTTAAAGAAAAATGGATATTTAACAAGAGATTCTAGAATCGTTGAGCGTAAAAAATACGGTAAGCGTAAAGCTCGTAAAAAGCGTCAGTTCTCTAAGCGTTAATACCTCATGTGGCGGGGTAGCTCAGCTGGTTAGAGCAGCGGAATCATACTCCGCGTGTCGGGGGTTCAAGTCCCTCCCTCGCTACCATTTAATAAGAATAAAATGCAAAAAACTCGGGCTAAAAAAAATAGCTCGGGTTTTTTTTAACTTATACCCTATGTGGCGTGGTAGCGAAAGCCTGGTTGGAAGCAGCGGTAATCTACCTCCGCGTGTCGGGGAGTCCTTGAGCCCCTCCCTCGCTACCATTTAATAAGAATAAAATGAAAAAAACTCGGGCTAAAAAAAATAGCTCGGGTTTTTTTTCAAAGAAGAGCACTTGCTTTAAAAAAAAATTGACTTATTCTTTAAAAGTGAATTTAACTAAAATAACGCAAAAAACATGCCAAAAAATTACCCTGAAATTAATTATGCAAACGCAGAGATTACAAAAAACTCTGAAACTAAGCTATCTTGTAGTGAATATAATTATACTATTAATAGCGCGATTAGGTATTTTTGTACAGAGCCAACTTTAAACTCTTTTATTCAAGCATGTATAGATAAAAATTATGATTTAATAGAACAATTATCTGCTATTATTGACCCCAAAAAAGCTAAAAATATTTTACTCATTGGTTTTGAGCAGGCTATGGATACTCAAGATATAAGAATGGCTAAATTAATAGTAGGTAAAGTGAATGTTAATGAGACTGTGCAAATAATTGATCGGCCATTTATTCATACAGCAATAGCTGGAGCGAATAATGATTTATTAAAATTGCTTCTAGAGCACGGAGCTAATCCAAATATAGGTGATCCATATAATATAAATGTACCAACTTTGTGCATGGTTGTATCTCTTGCTTCAAAGAATAATAATGAGGATAAATATATCGCAATAGCAAAAACTCTTTTGAAAAACAAAGTTAATAAAATTGATATAGATGCTATAACTCAGAAAGTTGGGGGAACAGCTTTAATGATAGCTGCTCAAGAAGGGTGCAGTAAGCTTACAAATTTATTGATAGAGCACGATGCTGACATAGAGGTAAAAAATAATTATGGACTTAATGCGCTTACTGTAGCATGCACAAAAGGAAAAAAAGAAATAGTAGAAACGCTATTAAAGAGCAATGCTAATATAAACCATGTAGCAAATAACGGTGGAACTTCGCTTATATTTGCTGCTCAAGAAGGGCATGCGGAAATAGTTGCAATTCTTTTGCGGGCTGGGGCTAAAACTGAGCTTGCTGCAATAGAGGAAAATATTACAGCCTTAATTGTTGCATCTCAGAACGGGCACATAGCTGCAACCACATTGCTAGCAAGGCAGGTGCAAGATCTTGATGAATTAAATACTGCACTAGCATATGCAACTAAAAATGGTCATGATTCTATAAAAGAGATACTTGAAGATCGAATTGCTATAATTGAAGAACAGAATGCAAGTCAGTCGACTGCAGCTGCTCTAGATGAGATTGTAGGGGCAGATGAAACTAGTCAAGATCATCATTTTGAAGAAAAGGGCTTGCTAGGAGATGGATCAGAAATTGATGGAAGTATAGAAGAATAGCTAGTATCAAATAAATCTTACTGATGCACAGCTTAAATGAACAGGCTCTTGAATACTACTAATTATATAAAGCCAAGCCCTCACTAGCTAGAGCTAATGAGGGGCAGGGTTTTTCTTTAAGCAACATCTAGTGAATTTCCTATCAGATCATCATATTCAATTACTATTGAATTTGCGCCGTCTGATATTATGGCCTTGCCACTTTCAGATAATTGGCTAGTTATGCTAGCGCTTATATCAGATAATTTTTCTAGTAATTCTTTTTCTCTAATCTGGCTTTCATATTCGCTATCCATATCTAGACTTTCATCGCTATTATC
>JAHDEH010000031.1:1803-13412 GCA_020628955.1 Alphaproteobacteria bacterium | reverse complement strand
GTATCAAAATATTCTTATGCTCTTCACTGCCGAACACTCGCTTAAAAGCAACATCATTTTTTGGATCTAAGAATTTTGAGAAAGCCATTTTATTAAATTTTTGTACGTTATTTGTATTATCAAAATAATTATAACTCTTATGCCGTTTATTGTCAAGCAGCGAAAGAATAAATCTTATAGCGCTTCTTTAGTAAAAATAAACGACAAACCTTGTGCCATAAAACAAATTATAAATATTTTGCATTTAAATATCGCACAAATATATCTGTATTTGGTTGCTCGAAGCCGGTTGAAAATTTTAAAAGATCAGTTGATATTTTAGAGCATCCAACCCTGCGCAGATTATCATTTAAATATTTATTGAGATTAGTGAATTTACCCTCAGAAAGCTCCTTATTGATTGAGCCATATTTTTCCTTAGCGCTTTGCATCAGCATGCTGGCAATTATTGCACCATTTGTATATGAAGGAAAATATCCAAGCAAGCCAGATGGCCAGTGTATGTCTTGTAAACATCCATTTGCATCTGTATCTGGCAATATGCCAAGATATTCTTGCATTTTCTCGTTCCAAAGCGACGGCAATTCAGCTGCTTTTAAATTACCCTCTATAATTGCTTGTTCAATTTCATAGCGCATAATGATGTGCAGCGGATATGTAACCTCATCTGCATCGACCCTGATGAAGCTAGGCTTTACACGAGTAACTAGCTTGTATAGATTCTCTGCCGAATATTCCTTACCTTTAAATGCAAATTCATCGCGCAACATTCCAGCCAAAAACTCCATAAATTCGCGCGATGTTCCTGCCTGCATTTCCATTATTAGAGACTGACTCTCATGAAACGCCATGCCTTTTGCAGAACCAACTGGCTGATTTCTATATTGAGCAGGAAGGTTTTGTTGATATAAACCATGGCCAGCTTCATGAATTACTCCAAATAGGCTAGAAAGGAAATTATTTTCATCATATCTAGTCGTCAGGCGTACATCGTCATTAGAACCAATACAAAATGGGTGCGTGGATTTGTCAAGACGCCCCATATCCATATTAAATTCCATTTTTTGCATGATTTTTAGACCAATGGCTTTTTGCGTAGCCTCATCTATTTTTTCTGACAGAGGAATGACTTTTTCATTTTGCTGTTTTTGCATAATCTTGTTCACAAGATTTGGCAATTCAAGCTTCAACCTGTCAAAAGTAAGATTAATTTCTGCAGAAGAGCGATCTGGGTCATATGAATCTATCAACACATCATAGGGTGATTTTTTAAGAGTTTTAGACTGCATTGAAGCAACTTTTCTTGTACTATCAAAAACTTTGTCCAAATATGGCTCTAAGGAGGCAAAGTCATTATCCTGGCGCGCGCTTCGCCACTTAAATTCGCATTCGCTGGCCGCAAGGCTTGCCTCTTGCTGAGTTTTTGAATCTATGCAAGTGCTTTTGTCATATGTTTTCTTGATTTTGGCAAGATTTGAACGCTGCCAATCGTCAAGATGATCGAATTCAGAAATTGCATCATTTATAAGCAGACCAACCTCTTTGGAAGTTTCCATTTCATGAATCACCGAAGAAAGTGTCGACATCTCTTGCTGCCTGCTTGCCGCTGAGCCAGCTGGTAGGTTAGTAGCTGCATCCCAATGCGCTAGGCCCGCAATGTTGCCAAGATGAGTAATGCGCTGAAAATTTTCTGCAAGCCTTGTGTATCCAGGTATGTTATTTTTCATATAATAATTTATTTATATTAGTTGAGTTAATGAACAATTTAAGTCGAACTATACAACATACTTACAAAAAATGAAACTGAATTTAATTAACCACATCGAAATTATGTTTTATATTTTATATAAAATTAAAATGATTCGCTGTTATAAATCACCAAAAAAAACTTCTAAGTCATCATCATCTGCGTAATCATCAAAAAAACCTTTTGAGTCATCACCAGATAAACTCTTAGTAGAAGTATTTGAAGTATCAAAAAATTTCTCTTTTTCAAGACCTTCAACTAAATCTTCTACTGGGTCAAAATTGTCATCAGTTGATTCTGTATCTTTGAACATATCTTCAATTTGAACTTTAATAAAACCAATTCCCCAATTGTCTAAACATTCACAAATTAATTTCACAACTTCTTGCATATATTTTTTTGCATCCTTTATTTCATTTATTCTTTTTAGCGTTTTTTTGCTCCATTTCTCACTTAACCAATATTGTACAAAATCACCCTCTGTATCCATAAAGGATTTTGCATTACTTTCAAAAAGATTTGTATCACCCCTAGGAACAAATTCTTCTTGATAATGATAGCCATAAGGCATATAATCTTTTATATAATGATTAACTGGCAATGCTTTACTTAATACGCGCCCACTACACATAGGCAATTTTTTATCGAAATTTTCTTGCCAATCTTTTATTTCTAGCATCATACAATTATGTATTATCGCAGCTGGGTTTTTTAATGATTCACAACCAAATAATAAATACCAAAATGCTGTTGTATTTTTAAATTTATAATATAATTGTCCACCTATATCTAGCTTATTTTCTATAAAATCTGTATTGATTTTTGTGTGATTTTCTAAATTTATCTTCCCTTTAATTGTTGCATATGAAGTATCCTTATCGTCAAAAATAACTACTCGTTCACTATGCGTTCCATTGTTATACTCATTGTGATAATTATTGTCATCGTAAATTTTCACCTGTACTTCTTCTGAAAATTTTATAAGATTTATTCTTTCTTCGTCTCTTTCCTTCACAGCGCGTTTTTCTGATCGCAAATGTAGCCTGAGATTTGCAAAATACTCAAAAACAAAAGTATTTTCTGTATCACCACTTACAGCGTCAGATAAATCTATATCATCATGATTTAGTACTTTTCTTTTTTCATCTCTACTATCTTTCACTAAGATAGTCCTTTTTGAGCTCATAATAACGTTTTTGTACTTCCGGATGATATAAAATAGTTATACCAATAACATGAGATGCAAAAGATAGTGCATATTTTTTTTCTAACTCTAGGTCCAATTTACCTTCATTTAATTTCTGCTTAAAATCATCCCATTTATCTAAAGCATGATAGCGTTCTATATTATCACTTTCAAATGAATGAGCTGTCATCTCCAAAATCATATTCCAAACTATCAGAAACAAGGCTAGTAGAACTAGATATATCACCTGACGAAGTTTTTTCTGTGCTATTATCATTATCATCTGTCGGTTTTGTCTTTTTTTTATATTTTTTAGACGGCATATATTTTTATTTAATCCTTCATTTAGTTGAGTTATTGTTATACATGCATCACCTCTATACTACCATAGGTGATGAATATAAGAATAGATCTAAACCAACCTAAAGTCAAATGTTAAATGACATCACTTCCTACTCTCTATCTCTGAGGACTGTTGCAAGTAATTCGATTAATTCGCACCTTTCAGATTCTGATAAAATATCTAGCATTTGGCTAATTGGCATAATCGATGAATGATTATTTTTAACTGGTTCAAACGGATCTGCGCCGAATTTAATTAATTTCATTATTCCGTCAAAATTCTTGCGCTCTGCCACTTCATAAAGCTTCAAATTTAGCTCGGTTTGTCCTTTGAGCAAAGCTTCTTTCTGATATTTGGATAAATGATCCATTTTGTGCAGGATCTTTTTGGTAAAGATAGTGCCTGTATATTTGTTGTTATCTGGTGTTTGTTCGTCTGTCATAGTAAATTCCCCATTTTAATTTAAAAAATTAAAGGCTCAACTCAAATATTTGAGCCTCAATAAAATAATCAACTTGCAGGAAAAACCTCCCTCAAGCGATCGGGGAGTTCGAAAAAACCGCTAACGACAGTCTATGTAAGGTCTTTAAGTAGAAAATTCTACTCTGTACATGCACCAAACATCTCCCCAATCTTTATAAAATCGTGAAGGTCTAGCAAAGATAACGGTGTGACCATTGCACCGCGTCAGCAAGGAGTTTCGACACCCCAGAACAGCAACTTAGCTATTCATAGTTATAATTCTACTATTAATTTACTTTGGCGTCAATTAAAATTGTTGCTGCAGTTATTTTATATGTTGTCAAAACAAAATTTACTTACATTTTCTTGCAATTTGCGTATAAATTGTATAAATTAAAATATAGTATATAATTTGGGAAAGAATTTTAAATTTAAGTAGTTTTAATGTCGGATTTATTTAGCCTGGGTACAGAGCAGAAAAAAGCAGAAGAAAAAAGTGGTTATAGCGCAAGCGACATCGAGGTTCTAGAAGGTCTGGAACCTGTTCGTATGCGGCCTGGTATGTATATTGGGGGAACAGACGAAAATGCTATGCATCATCTGGTCTCTGAGGTTCTTGATAATTCAATGGACGAGGCGGTTGCAGGCTATGCAAATAAAATTACTATAGAAATGCACGCAGATGGTTCTATTTCTATCAGCGATAATGGTCGCGGTATTCCAGTGGACGAACACCCTAAATTTCCTGGCAAGTCGGCGCTAGAGGTGATTCTTACAACCCTGCACTCAGGTGGTAAATTCTCGGACAAAGCCTATCAAACATCGGGTGGTTTGCACGGCGTTGGTATTTCTGTTGTAAATGCACTATCGCAGCATATGCAAGTTGAAGTGTTCAGAAACGGCGTGGCATATACGCAGCAATATTCAAAAGGCCACGCGCAAAGTGAACTTAAACAGAAACAGGCTTTGAAAAAACTCAAAGGTACTAAAGTTACTTTTGTTCCTGATGCTGAAATTTTTGATGATAATTTAAAGCTCAAGGCAAAACGAATATACGATCTTGCAAAGTCAAAAGCCTATCTATACAAGGGCGTGCAAATATATTGGAAATGCGCGGCAGAACTAATTACTAACGAAGAGGTTTTGGGCGATGATGTAATTCATTTTCCTGGAGGACTTCGTGACTATCTTGACCAGCAATTAGATAAAAATAAAATTATCGGCAATGATTTTTTTGCTGGAAGCGCTGAAATAAAATCAGAAAATATTACCGTTGAGTGGGCAATTTGCTGGCATGCAAAAGATACTTTCATCAAATCTTACTGTAATACTATTCCGACAATAATGGGTGGCACGCACGAGCAAGGCATAAGAGCCGCTTTGTCTCGCGGCATTAAAGTTTATTCTGAGATGGCGGGCCATAAAAAAGCAAATATTGTAACCCCTGATGATTTCCTTGGCTCAATGTGCATGATGCTGTCTGTTTTTATTAAAGAGCCAGTGTTTCAAGGACAAACTAAAGAAAAACTAGTTTCAAAAGGAATTACAAAATATGTCGAAAATGCAGTAAAAGACCATTTCGATCATTGGCTGAGCAGTAACAGAAAATTATCTGATCAATTAATTCAGCATTTTATTGACAATGCAGAATATCGCTTAAGCCGCAAGAATGAACGCAGTGTAAGCCGCAAAACTGCAGTGCAAAAATTAAGATTACCAGGTAAACTTGCAGATTGCAGCAGCACTAATTGTACAGGAACTGAGCTATTTATTGTAGAGGGAGACTCGGCTGGAGGCTCTGCAAAGCAAGCGCGCAACAGGCAAACACAAGCAATACTGCCACTTCGCGGTAAAATTTTGAATGTTGCAAGTGCAAATAGCAGTAAAATTGGAGCAAATCAAGAGATACAGGATCTAGAAATAGCGCTTAATTGTGGCTCGCTCAATAATTACAAAGAAGAAAATCTGCGTTATGAAAAAATCATAATAATGACAGATGCTGATGTTGACGGTGCGCATATTGCCGCATTGCTGATGACTTTTTTCTATAAAAGAATGCCAAAATTAATTAAAAATGGACATTTATATTTGGCCAAACCGCCATTATATAGAATAGTACAAGGTGCAAATACATCATATGCTGCAAATGAGGAAGAAAAAAACCAAATGGTTGCAGAGCTTGAGAAATCAAGGCGAAAATTTGACGTTGGGCGCTTTAAAGGACTTGGTGAAATGACACCAAAACAGCTTAAAGAAACCACTATGGATCCAAAAAAGCGTATATTATGCAAAGTTACTATTGATGATTTTGAGAATATCGATAGAATAGTAGATAATTTAATGGGTAAAAAACCAGAAAAAAGATTTGAATTTATTCAAAATAGCACCCAAAACAAAAATAAAGACGGAGAAATAGATTTATATGTTTAGAAAAATAAAATTAATAGCAATTATTTTTGTAAGTTTAGCGCTGTGTGCTAGCGCCGAAGAGAAACAAAATGATAAAAAACCAGATAATAAACCAGACCAACACTATTTGAAGCAATTCCAAGATGTGATGCATAGAATAAATATGGATTATATGAAAGTGCCGGATAAGCAAGAAATGATTGATGCTGCAATTGATGGCATGCTTAAGTCACTAGACCCCTATTCTGGTTATTTTACTGATGATGATCTGAAATTTTTCCTGGATCAAACAGATGGAGCCTTTGGCGGTATTGGTGTTGAAATTGTATATGATAATGGAGCGGTTAAGGTAATAACTCCTATCGATGATTTGCCAGCCTATAAAGCAGGTATAAAAGCAGGTGATTTAATCATTGGAGTGAATGGAAAATTAGTTTCTAATATGGGGTTTAATAAAGCCGTAAAAGAAATGCGCGGCAAGCCAGGAACAAAACTAAATGTACTTGTTGTGAAACAAGACGAGCATAAAACAAAAGAAGTGGAGCTTACTCGCCAAATTGTAAAAATCAAGCCAGTAAAATACGAAATTGAAACAAATAATGATGTAAATATTGCATATATCAGGTTGGTTGCATTCAATAATCAAACTATTACAGAGCTAAAGTCAGCAGTTAATGAAATAGAGAAAAAACTTGCAGGCGAGAGCAAAAAACTTCAAGGAATAATCCTGGATGTAAGAAACAACCCAGGTGGACTTTTGAACCAAGCAATTGCTGTTAGTGAATATTTCATCGACCATGGAACCATAGTTTCTGTACGCGGCAGGGACGGCAAAAACAGCACCACCACTTCTGCAGGCAGGTTCGTAACTAAAGCTCCAAAAGTTCCTATTGTTGTGCTGATTAACGAAGGCACAGCCTCTGCTGCAGAAATTGTTGCCGGCGCTATGCAGGACCACAAGCGCGCTCTGATAATTGGCACTACATCGTTTGGTAAAGGATTAGTGCAAACATTCACGCAAGTGAATAAAAGAGCAGCGGTAAAACTAACAACAGCAAAATACTACACACCAAGTGGCAGGTCAATTAATGCAAAAGGTATTATGCCAGATGTATTTATTGAAAATGCTAAAGTTGAATTTGCAAAAAAAGAGGAAAAGCCAAAAGCATTCACTAGCTCTTCTGTTAAAGAATATCTAAAAAAATATAATAACGAAACAGATATAGACAAAGCTAAACAAGAAAAAGATAGTAAAGATAGCACTAAAAAGAAAAAAATAAATTTTTCAGAAAAATATAAAAAAGACTATCAATATGCTAGGAGCTATGACTTAATACGCGGCCTTGTAATCAGCAAAATGGAAGCGGCTAAATAATGGACAAAAACAAAGATAATACTCCAGTAAAAGATATATATTCGCTGCCCTATAGGCCAGGCGTTGGCATGATGATAATCGACAAGGATAATAGAGTTTTCCTTGGCAAAAGAATCGACTCCAAATCAAGGGGGTGGCAAATGCCGCAAGGTGGAATCGATCTTGGCGAGACCCCAAGCAGAGCAGCAATGCGTGAAATGGAAGAAGAAATTGGCTCTGGCAAAGGCGAAATAATTGCTGAAAGCAGAAATTGGTATAGCTACAGAATTCCCGAGCATATGGTCGGCAGATTATGGGAGGGTAAATATTGTGGACAGAAACAAAAATGGTTTCTGATTCGATTCACCGGAACCGATGATGATATTAATATTGAAGGAGAGCACCCTGAGTTTGAAGATTGGAAATGGGTAAATATTAATCTATTATTTAAAAATGTTATTCCCTTTAAAATAGCTCTATATCGCCAAGTTATTAAAGAATTTAAGAGCTTGATAAAATAGATGTTTATACATTTCATGTATTTTTACCTGTATATTTAATTCAAGTTTAGCTCGAGAATTGGCTAAGTAAGTGCTATATACGGGTAGTTCAAGCGAGACAATGACCCCGCATAAACGCGAGTTAAATTTACAATATAATGCAGAAATAATGTTTATTATTATAGTAAAATTCCATAAAAAAACATGCAAAAAGAAATATTAATAGATAACGAGCAGCAAATGCAAGAATTTGCTATTCAATTAGCCGCAAAATTAAAACCAAACGACATATGCGCAATAAATGGCGATCTTGGTGCTGGTAAAAGCTTCCTATGCCGCAATATTATTCAGGAAATGATAAGCAGCGCCGTAAAAGTAACCAGCCCTACCTTCAATTTGCTGCAAACATACGAAGGCAGCCTTTGCACCATATATCATTTTGATTTGTATAGATTAAAATATCTAGAAGAAATATACGAGCTTGGCATCGAAGAAGCTTTTAATAAAAATATATGCCTAATTGAATGGCCAGAAATCATCAAACCCATTCTTCCAGAAGAAACTATTTATATTAATATAGATATATTGCAAGGCACAAAGCGTAAAATTGTGATTAATGGGATTGCATAAACGCGAGTTAAATTTAAAATATATAAAAAAAAGAGAGGCCATTTTTGGCCTCCCTTTTAAAAGTTTGCATAAAATTTATTCTTTTATGTAATACACTCATTATTAGTATTACCACTTAGCCATGCTACAATTTTTGGAGCACCAAATACTATTGCAATACCTGCTGCAATTGCAAGTGCCATACCCCAGTTCATTTTACCCATAAATAAACTAACGCCGATAGTGAATATTGCAACTGTTGCAATACCTCTTGCTATATTTCCAGATAGGCTCAATGCTATTCTACATAAAGACTCACCAAGTGTATCTGTTGGATTAGTAGTAGCAAAAGCAGACTCAGATGCCGATAAAATAGCAGCAGTTGCTGCTAGGAAAAGAAAAAAACGCCATGCAAGATCTGCATTTAGTTCGATATGAAATTTTGAAAAATTCATTGTAATTACCTCAATTAAATAATAAATAAAAAGTTAAACGTAAATTGATTGTAACTGCGAATTGCAGTCATGGTCAAGCGTATTAATTCAATATTCATTTATAAAAAGATAAAATTTATACTAACTGTGTGTAATTTTACACAATGATGGATTATTATCAGCTAACTTAAGCCCTAAAACGCATTATATATAATAAGTATACCAAATAGATTCAGCAATGTTCCTGTGATTAAATTCATTGCTTTTCTAAATTTTGCGCTTCTTGTAGCTATCCTGATTTTATCTGCTGCCAATGTGTAGACAATAGATGAAGATGCGCCAATAAACACATACACGCTACCAAGAATCACCAATTGCTGCAATATATCCTTGCTTGAGTCAATAAATTGTGAAAAAAACGCTAGAAGAAAAAATATACTCTCTGGATTCAGAGCAGTGATTATTAGCATATGAATAAATATCTTTTTGATTGGCATATGCTGATTATCATCGCTTGAATCATTAAGCTCCTGTGGTTTGAATATTGCCATTAAGCCAAGAAAGCATAAATAAATTCCACCAATTATTTTTAAGAAGAATAGTCCGTCTGGATATTTTTGCACGAGCGCACTAATGCCAGAGAATGTTATGACCAGAGCTGCTATGTCGCCAAGAGCAACAGCTGGAACGGTATATCTCCCTATTTTCTTACCATGCATAAGCGCATAATGCGCAACAAGCAATGTAGTTGGACCAGGAATAAAAATCATTGTAGCGCTAGCTACTATAAACGTCGTTAAAATATCTATATTCATATTAGTTTCTTATGTTTTTGAGGAATTGCATCTGGTGGCCTTATATATAGAGGCTCAATAGGTGCTATATTATTTTTTTTAATCAGCAAATCAGCAAGGCGCGCGGTATTATAGGCTTTAATGTAATTAAATCTTGGAAGCATAATGATAGGCTGGCCGCTTTCTAGCGCCATATTAATTTCGCCATATAATTCATGCAAACCACTTCCTGCGCACACTATATTGCCCTCTAAAAGCGCAAGTTCTGCGTTTATTTGCTGATTATTGACTAATTTAGGTGCATGAGAATTATTTTTCCTGTCAAAAATTTGCATATATTGCTGCCCACGATAGGCATTAAGAAAAATAACTGCATAGTCAAAATTCCTGACTTGTTGCCTTAATTTATAATAATATGTTTGGAAATTGGTTATTCCAACAGGCACACGCTTTGTAACATGGCACAGGGCCTTTGCCACTGAAAGGCCGATGCGGATGCCAGTGAAGCTTCCTGGACCTATTGTTGTTGCTATGTGGCTCATATCTTCATAATGACAATTTGCATCTTTAATTGCACATTCAATTAATCCAATTAATTTTTCTGCCTGCATTGCTGGGCACAATTCTTCTGCATAGGCTATAATTTCTTGCCCATGTGCAACAGACACGCTGCATAAATTATTCGATACATCAAAGCATAATATCTTGTTCATTTAAAGTAAAATCTCATATTGCCATAATCAGAAAATAGCTATAGAATAGCGTTGCTTATAAATTGCTGATGCGATAATACAGATTAAATTAACAAAATGCAAATAATATCAATAGGAAAAAGTAACATTACGAAGAATTTAAACCTAGATAGTTTAAGTTCCAATATAGCTCACATCGATACTGACGAATTTCCAGATGGCGAAATAAAGCTAAATTTTCCTGATAATTGGCAAAATCTAATGCGCAACCAGGAAATATTATTGGTGTCTAATAATAGCCTTAATATTAATAAAGGTTTGATGCAATTAATGCTGATTGCAAAGGAGGCAAAAATAGCAGGTGCAAAGCAGATAAATGTAATTATTCCATATCTTGGATATAGCAGGCAAGATAAAAACAATCAAAATCAGAGTGCATCAATAGTAAATTTAATGCTAACTATATTTAGTGATATTGGAATTAATAAATTATATACACTAGATTTGCATAGCCAAAATATTAAAACACCTATAAGAATAGATAATATAAGCACAGAGAATATTTTTATTCCCAAAATCAAAAATATAGATAATTTAATGATTGTATCGCCTGACATTGGCGGAGTCGAGCGCGCTACAAAATATAGTAAAAAACTAAATGCCCCAATTATTGTGATGAAAAAATATAGAGATAATAATGGAATATGCCACATGGACTCAACGGATCAAGAAGCAAAAGACAAAAATTGTATAATAATTGACGATATAATTAGTAGTGGCGGTACATTATGCACAGCATCAGATTTATTAATGAACAAAGGTGCAAAATCAGTTAGTGCAATAGTAACTCATGGAGTATTCACACAAAATGCTTTGAGCAATATTGAAAACTCCAGTTTAAAAAAACTATATATTTCTAATTCTATTAAACAAACGCTAAAATTACCAAATAAAATCGAAATAGTAAATATAGACAATATAAATCTATGAATTCGTGATGACGGGGGCAAAAAACCGCCACTAGCGAGCGCAAGCGAAGCAATCTTACAAGTAGGAATTCAAACGAAAAAGATCACCAC
>JAHDEH010000031.1:0-1703 GCA_020628955.1 Alphaproteobacteria bacterium | reverse complement strand
AAAAAGATCACCACGTCACCCTTTCAGGGCTCACCCGCGCATGACGAGTTTGCATCTTCCGCCGCAACAAAAAAACAAAAATAATTGATGATTTTTTATTAAGTTTAGTATAGAATCTAAAATTCAAATAAATAAATAGAATAAATTAACTATGATTTTTGAATTTTTAAGCTCTTACTTCGATGTTGATATTTTTATAGTTTTGGTTTTTATGGCTCTGACCTTAATTGTTGGGCTTAAAAAAGGTCAAGACGTTGAAGATATAGAAGATTTTGCCAATGGTGGCAGAAATTTCAGTACTGCTGCCCTTGTTTCTACAATAGTTGCAACTGTTGCAACGGGTAGTTTATTTTTAATAGGCTTGTCAAGAATTTATACTCATGGCTTATATTTTATAATTACTTTGAGCGCTGTTCCATTATCTTTATTGCTTGTTTCTCGTTTTTTTGCTCCTAGAATGTCTAACATTCTAGGTAATTTATCTATAGCTGAAACTATGGGGAAATTTTACGGAAAGAATGTACAAATCATAACAGCTATTTGTTCTATATTATCTACTGCAGGTACAGTTGCAGTACAATGTAAAGTTTTTGGCACAGTAGTTAGCTATTTTGGCAAATTTGATCCAAGCTTGGCAATTATTATATCTGGCCTAATAGTGACATTTTATTCGGCATTTGGTGGCATTAAATCCGTAACATTCACAGATGCATTACAATTTATGTTTTTTGGCACAGTTGTACCTTTAATTGGCATAATAATTTGGAATTCAGTTTTTCAAATGGAATATTTTACATTTAATAATGCTTTGAATAGCAAGATTTTTGACATCAAGCAAATATTTAACTTTAATAATGCTGAACTTTGGCAAGTTTTACCTCTGTTTTTATGGTTTGCATTACCTAGAATGTATCCAGAAGATTTTCAAAGAATATTAATTGGCCGCGATATTAAGCAAGTCAAGCAAGCATTTAACGTTGCTGCGTTAATAATATTTCTTCTTGTAATTGCAATTGGCTGGATTTCATTTTTGCTATTTGCAGTTAAACCAGGACTAGATCCGGAGCAATTAATACCATTTATTATAAGTAATTACTCTTATATGGGTCTGAAGGGTATGATTGCAGCTGGCATAATTGCCATGGCCATGTCTAGCGCTGACTCTTCTATAAATATTTCTTCGGTATTATTTGTTAATGATATATGCAAACCACTAAAAGCAGTAAGCGAAGAAAAAGAAATGCTGCTAGTTAGGTCCTGCTCGGTTATTTTAGGTATAGGATCTATTTGGTTAGCTTTATCTGGCAAAAATTTGCTTGATATTATGTTAAGTGCAAATGCATTTTATATTCCTTTGATATATGCCCCACTAATGATGACCATTTTGGGCTTCAGAACTACATCAACTACAATCTTGGTTGGCATGAGTACATCCTTTTTCGGGGTGATTATCTGGAAATATATTGGCATAGCATTTGACCCTATTATTCCGATGATGTTTTTGAATCTTGTTGTAACACTTGGATTTCACTATCTGACCGGGCAGCCAGGTGAGTGGGTGAATACTAAAATTGAAGATCAAAAAATTGCCCCAAAGAAAAAGAAAAAATTTGAACTTCTTGCGTTTTTGAAACAAAATTCAGCGCAAACGGAGTCAACATATAGTTTTTTTGGTATTTTTTGTTTTGTTTCAACAATCACTA
>JAHDEH010000030.1:8442-14076 GCA_020628955.1 Alphaproteobacteria bacterium | reverse complement strand
TGTACACTTATGCAATGTCAAGAGCTTGAGACAAAAAAAAATGACAGCATTTCATAAGCTCATATTTCAATTAAATGCCTCGTGCCAGAATAACAAAGCGAGTAATAAATATATTACCCCTACTCCCCTTGCGCAAGAGAATATCCTCGCTTGCCATCATACTCATATAAATTTTCTACTTTTATAAAATCAATATCCGCCTCTGCTATAATATTCAGTAAATTACCAATATCTTGATGCGACATGCTAGAACCCTCTCTTGGCTTGAATCTGCAACACCAATGATCTGATTCAGTTGGATATTCGTTATCAAGCGGCCATAATTTTAGTCCTTTTGAAGAAATAACTTCTAATGTTAATACTGTATTATTTTGCAGAGAATTCAACTTATCAGCCACTTCATTTGCTGATTTTGCGTGTATATCAACGAAAATATCTACGCCAACCAATGTCTTAACCTCTTCTTTTATTATTGCAAAGTTAAATTGCTGTTTATTATCTATCTTTTCTGGATAATTTGCTTGCTTCAATTTAGCTGGCTTTTTGCCAAGGCGAGCTATAACTTCAGAAGCAAACTCTGAAGTACTAACTTTGCGCACAGAGTTTTCAGGATTATATATATCTGCTGTATGAATTCCATCTTCTAGCGTTTTTTTCCATGCATTTTCTATATTTGACGCTACATCCGATTGCCCAATATGCACAAGCATCATAATTGCGCCATTCAAAAGGCCAGATGGATTTGCAATCCCTTTGCCTGCAATATCTGGTGCTGAGCCATGAATCGCCTCAAACATTGCATAATTACTACCAATATTTGCACTGCCAGCAAGACCTACTGAGCCTGATATCTCGGCCGTAATATCTGAAATTATATCGCCAAATAAATTAGAGGTAACAATAACATCAAAATCTTGCGGGCTATTTGCAAGGCGTGCCGTGCCAATATCAACAATATAATGCTCATTCTCTATTTCCTTGTATTCAGTAGCAATTTCGTCAAACACTTTATGCAAAATGCCGTCTGAGAATTTCATTATATTATCCTTACTAAAACAAGTAACTTTTTTTCTGCCATTATTTTTTGCATACTCAAAAGCATAACGCACTATTTTCTCGCAGCCAGTTCTGCTGATGAGCTTAATTGATTCTTGCATATTATGCGTGTGGCGATATTCAATTCCTGCATACAGATCTTCCTCATTCTCCCTCACTATAACAACATCAAGCTCTGGATGCATGGTTTGCACGAATGGATGATATGATATTGAAGGTCTAATATTTGCATAAAGACCAAGGGTTTTTCGCAGAGTAACATTCAGGCTTTTATACCCCCCACCTTGCGGGGTTGTGATTGGTGCTTTAAGCAAAATACCTGTATCTTGCACAGACTGCCAGCTTTCAGGCGCAATTCCAGAACTATATTTGCGCTCATACATTTTTTTGCCGATATCTATTGTCTCTACACTAATATTAGCACCAGCTTTCTTTAGGATATGCAAAACAGCATCCATAATTTCTGGCCCAATGCCATCACCATACGCAACTGTTATAGGTACATTCTTAGACATTTTTAAAACTCCATTTTAAATTCATTCTCTGTATAACTTCAAGCTTCCAATTAAACTTAAGCGCAAATATCAAAATACTAAAAACTATATTTATTCACTAACATTTTCCATAGATTTTAATTTTTTGCTATATTCACTGTTTAAGCGCGCCACGCCATATATCCAAAATAAACATACTACCACAAAAATACTCATAAGAAAACCAGCAATACCTTCATGGGTAGCAGATGGGAACATCATAAAAGTAACCATTTGCAAAACTGCACCAGCTGATTTGCCAATTTTAGGACCAAGAACATCAACAGCCGCCTTGCCCTTAATTTTCATTTCCTTATCAAGAGGTATATATACAAGCTCTTTGGTTGCATCAAATAATGCATATTTTGCACCTTTACCTATTACATTTTGCAACCCCCCAATAATTACAACAAACATAAGCGGACTAATGTGCAATAAACCATATATCAAATCGCTAACATATTCTTCAGCTACTACAGATGTAAAAAATACACTGCCTGCAATAAATATCATCATTGGCGGCATAACTGCACCCCAAAACCATCCTAAATAACGAATTATTGAACTTCCTATAAATATAAAAAATAACGTAGATATACCAGTCCAGAACAATACAGTTCCTTGATAATTCATAAAATCTACCGTCTCTGGATATAGCGCCTTGGCACGCGACATCCAAAGCCCTTCAATCAGGTTAACTGTTGTACTGTAAGAAATCATCAATATGCATATGAAACCTAAATATTTTGAGCTAAGCACCATTTTAGCGCTATCCTTCATACTCAATTTTAGAATATCCGTTCTCTGGTTTTTAAATGTAATACCCTTCAACGTTTCGATATTTTTAACTTCAATAAATCTGTGCAGCATCAAAATAACTGCTCCTGAAAATATCATAACAATAGTCATGGACTTTTACTTCATTAATATCACTTATCTGACTAAAAAAAGGCAGAAGAAAATGGTCGCCTTTGGTAAAATAGCCAATTAAACTACCAGATACCAATAAATTAAGTTGACCAAATAAACCAAAAAACACATAAAATCTTTTAGCCTCTTCTGTTTTATTAATCTTATTTGCAAGCTGCCAAAAAAGCAGAAAGAATACTATCACCGGCCAAAGTTCTGCCATTGTATAGAATAATACCAAGCTCCACTTGCTCCACATTACTATAAACCATTTAAAATGCGGATACGCTGCAATATAGCCCTCAACTATCTCAGGGTCTGGATGATATGCCGCTTGATTTGGAAAAATAACATAAGCAAATATAGTAAAAAAACCTAAAAATATAACAACTACCACCCTAAAAACTTGCTCTGTTGTTGTTAAATTACACAATTTTGTGTATAGCAAAACAAATAAAATACCAGCTGGCATTTCCACCCAAAGCTTAATAAAGCTAAGCACCTGTGTGCCTATCATAGTAACTACAAAACCATCTTTAATGCTTCTTACCAAATTCTGATTTAGCAATATGCAGAACATCAGCATAGCCATCGGTAAAAACTTAGAAAGCTCGTAAGAACGGATTGGCCAAACGGCAAAACGTATTTTACTATGTCTGATTTTAGCAAATAAACTAATTGATTTTGAAACTTGACTCATTTAATGTTTACCACTTTTTTAGAATTTCCCTTGAGCCGATAAATCAGCTCTACACATTATAGCAGCCTAAAACATGTGTATATTTATGTCAATCCAAATATTTATAATTATTATTTCAAAATATGACTGAATTTATATTTTATTTTTAGCTTGCATGCTTGACTTAAGGTACGTACTAAAATATGATCCAGAAAATAATATAATATGTATATAAATATCATGAAAAGATTATTACCTCGCTGCTTTTTTTATCTATTAATTTTAACTGGAGTAATTTACGCAGCTGTTTCGCTAAGAACCATGTATTTCAGGCAAAAATATGTAATACAGCTAATAGAATTTTCACTGACAGAAAACGAGCTTAAGCAAACATACACGGATCAAAAAATAGTAGATGATATTTATCAGATGCTTAAAGACACTAACGAGATATTCACTCAAAATGATTTAAAATATTCTATAATTTCAGGAACACTTATAGGGGCCGCGCGCCACAAAGGTTTCATAGCTTGGGATGACGATGCCGACATTATAGTTATGGAAGAAGATATAGAAAAGCTACATTCTTTAAAAAATATATTAAACAAACAGGGCTATTATTTTCGTGGATGTAAACAACAAGGACTATGCAGAATATCCAAGCTAGGCAACGAAATATATGACGGAGAATTAACATACCCATATATCGATGTATTCATCATGCGAAAGAATACAGAAAAAAACCTTATTGAATTTCGCGATGAAGCGCATAGAAAAATATGGAATGAATGGTTTTATGAAGATGAGCTATTCCCTCTTAAAAAATATAAATTTGGACCGCTGAAATTACTGGGGCCAAATAAATACGAAGAGCATTTAAAGCGCGGATTTGGTAAAAAAGTTCTAAAGGAATTTTATATTGTCCCAAGGCATGTGCGCCCAGGGCATAATTTCAAAATAAAAAAAACAGCAACACCACGACTGTTAAAACCAACCCTTCCCTCAAAACCATTATTGGATAGAGTAAATTAGTATGACCAAAAATAAATCAATTATTGCAGGCATTTTTATTGCCATAATATTATTAATATTAAACCTTATTTATACCCACAAGAGCTATATAAAGCTACGCAAAATCACAACATCTAGCAAAAGATATTATGATAATCTAGAGGCACAAATAAAACTCAATCAGAGTATTATCATACAAACATTATCTGAAGAAAAAATAAGACTCTTAGTTGATACAGATCAGAATATTGTAGATGATTTATATCAAATGCTAAAAGATACTCATGAAATATTGGAACAACATGGCATTATATACATTATGGATGCAGGCACTTTGCTAGGCGCTACTAGGCACAAAGGTATGATAGCATGGGATGATGACGCTGACATCTCAATTTTTGAAAATGACCTAGACAAACTAAAATCCTTAGCTCCAATATTTAAAAATCTTGGATATCATTTTTCTCTGGCACCTGAGAGCCAATATTTATACCGTATTTCAAAAATAAACAACCCTTTATTCAACGAAACAACTACATATCCATATATTGACATATCATTATTAAAAAAAGATACATCAACAGGAAAGATAAGATATAAAGATGATGGTACGTTTAACATATGGCCAGCCAGCTACACAGAAACAGAGCTATTTCCTTTAAAAAAATATAAATTCGGAACAATAGAATTATACGGCCCTAATGAGTCAAAAAAATATCTAAAACAACTTTATAATAACAATGTATTAAATAAAATTGCGATATACCCTAAACATCAAAATACAAAATACACCACTCCTATATACCAAGAAAAATCTGATATTCTGTTAAAACCAACCCTTCCTTCAAAACCATTACTCGATAGGGTTAGCAAAGAAGATTAAATTTATGAAAATACTTGGAATTGATCCATCTCTTACCTGCCTTGGTTGGGGGGTTGTTGAACAAATTGGATCTAAAATAGAATATATTGAAAGTGGCACCATCAAAACAAAATCAGATGAGTTGATGCATAAACGCCTTAATACTATTTCATCACAAATATTGCAAATAATCCAGCTATACAAGCCAAATGCAATTGCTATGGAAGAGACTTTTTTGAATAAAAACCCAGTATCATCTATGAAGCTAGCCTTTGTTCGCGGGGCAATTATGGCTTGTGTTGGGCAAACAAACATCCCTTATTACGAATATTTACCTAATAAAATAAAGAAAACTATTGTTGGCGTTGGCCATGCGGATAAGCACCAAGTAAAACACATGATTAATACCATAATCTCTGGAAATACTGAAAATATAAGCTTTGATGAAGCAGATGCAATCGCCACGGCCTATACTTGCCTAGTTTACGCAAAATAAGCTGTTTCGTCACCCACGAGGTACTAAAACCGCAAGGTTTTCGTTGCCATGGCAACCTCTTAAGAAGGAATTCCAATGAAAAAGATCA
>JAHDEH010000030.1:0-8342 GCA_020628955.1 Alphaproteobacteria bacterium | reverse complement strand
AAAAAGATCACCACGCTTCACTCGCACAAGACGGTAATGCCTAGCACACGCACAAGCAAAAAATCCATACTTGCAAAGACTGCTCAGCTCAGCTATTATAAAAAACAATAATGCCAGTTTTTATAACATGATCAGCCAAATATAACAATGCAACTAGAAGAATTTAAAACTAAATATAAATATGAAGTAGCAACGCCGGTTATGCGGCAATATTTAGATATAAAATTTGCTAATATCGATTGCCTTGTGCTGTTTCGAATGGGTGATTTTTATGAATTATTCTATGAAGATGCAATTACTGCAAGCAGAGTTCTTGGTATAGCTCTGACGAAACGTGGAAAAACAGATGCTGACATAATCCCAATGTGCGGAGTGCCGCATCACGCACTGGAAAATTACTTAAATAAGCTGCTCGACGACGATTTTAAGGTAGCTATATGCGACCAAACAGAAACTCCAGAACAGGCAAAAAACCGCGGTGGCTACAAGGCGGTAGTAAATAGAAGTATTAGCAGAATAATTACACCTGGAACCATTATTGAAGAGTCGCTGCTAGATGCCGGGATTCCCAATTATTTAGTCAGCGTTGCAATTCACAAAGAAGATGCAGCGATTGCTAGCATTGACTTGGCTACCTCTAATTTTTCTATTATATATGTTCCAAGAAACGAAATTATTAATGAGCTAGCACGCATTAGCCCAAAGGAAATATTGCTATCAGAGAAATATAGGGCAGATGATTTGGCAAACGAAATAAGCAACTCCCTAGATATGAAAATTTCTTTTCAAGTTGACAGTTGCTATAGTGTAAATAGATGCAAAAAAAATATTCTAGATTTTTATAAAATTCAGGACCTTAGCGCTATAGGATATTTAAATAATGTGCAAATTATGGCTCTTGGAAATGTGCTGGAATATTTAACTCTTACTCAAAAAGACAATATGCCGCGCCTGCCATTACCCAAAATCATCAGTTATAATAAATTCATGGGCATAGATTCTAGCACTCGCAGAAGTCTTGAACTTACCAATAACACAAATAATGGCGCCATTTCTGGCAGCCTGCTTAGCCAGCTAGATAAATGCGTTACTAAGCTAGGAAAAAGGTTACTATATAGCTACGTTTCTGCTCCTTTAATAGAATTGAATGCAATAAATAAACGCCTTGATATTACTGATTTTTTTGCTAATAATTTAAATATTACAGAGGCCACTCGCCTGCTTATGAAGCAAACTGGTGACCTTGAACGCTGCATAACACGCATTAATATGAATAAAAGCACTCCGAAAGATTTGCTAAGCATAAAATATACTATAGATATTGCTGAAAAATTAATGAGTATTTTTGTTAGAGATGAGGCAAATA
The DNA here is from genome assembly GCA_020628955.1 of Alphaproteobacteria bacterium. Taxonomy (GTDB): domain Bacteria; phylum Pseudomonadota; class Alphaproteobacteria; order Rickettsiales; family Rickettsiaceae; genus Megaera_A. The sequence goes on along the minus strand of JAHDEH010000030.1, from coordinate 6,976 downwards.
TTGAAAATAACATCCAAGAAATCATAAATCCTTTAATTGGCCTTGACGAAATTAGAGAGTTAATTGAAAATTCTATCAGAGAAGATGCGGGTAATATTATTACAAATGGTAATGTTATTAATACATCATATCACCCTAAAGTTGCAGAACTGCATGATTTGATTAATAACGGACGTCAGAATATCGAAAAACTACGCGATAAATACAGGCAGGAAACGAGCATAGAAACACTAAAAATAAATAGCAATAATGTTCTTGGTTTGTTCATTGACGTGGGTGCTCGCCATGCTGACAAAATTAAAGATGAAAAGTTTATTCACCGGCAATCGACGGCAAACTCCGTTCGCTATACTACAACAGAGCTACAAGAACTTGAAGGTAAAATGATCAATGCCAAAACTCTGGTAGAAAGTTTGGAGTATGAAATATATCAAAAAATTTGCGCTGAGATTCAGCAAAATCAACATAAATTACTAAGAATGGCGCAAAGCATAGCTTTGCTCGATGTATTTTGTAATTTTGCCCATATTGCAGATGAAAACAATTATTGTAAACCTGCGGTCTCTGATGATCATATTTTAAATATTGAGGGCGGCAGGCACCCTGTTGTTGAAAAATCTCTTGAAAAATTAGGAAATTCATTTATTGCCAATGATTGCCATTTTGATACAGATGAGCGCATCTGGTTGATCACTGGCCCAAATATGGCAGGCAAAAGTACGTTTTTGCGCCAAAATGCCATCATTACAATAATGGCTCATATTGGTTGTTATGTTCCAGCTACTAAAGCTCATATAGGCATAGTAGATAAAATATTTAGCCGCATTGGCGCCGGTGATGATCTTGGCAAAGGCCAGTCAACTTTCATGCTGGAGATGCTAGAAACTTCGGCAATAATTGCGCAAAGCTCTCCCCGCTCATTAATCATATTAGACGAAGTTGGTAGAGGAACCTCTACATATGACGGGGTAGCCATAGCCTGGTCAGTGCTTGAGCATATACATGATAAAATAAAAGCAAGGTGCCTGTTTGCAACGCACTATCATGAACTAACTGCTATGGATAAGATTCTGCCAGCAATGAAGAATTACACCGTAGCCATTGAGGAATCGGGAGATGAAATAATTTTTATGCATAAAATTACGCAAGGAGCTGCAAGCAAATCGTACGGCGTGCATGTTGCAGAACTTGCAGGATTACCAAAATCTGTTATCAATAAAGCAAAATCTATACTAAAAAAATTAGAAAAGAATTCAGATGGATCGAATGCAAAAATTCTAAAAAATGAATCGCATAGTATGAATTTATTTGAGAATACAAATCTATCATTGCGAGGAGCGGACGCGTCATCGTCATTGCGAATGAGCGAACACGCGAAATGTGGCAATCTTTCACATAAGAATTCAAACTCTCCAGATCACCACGTCGCTGGCGCTCCTCGTGATGGCGAAAATATCGAAGGCGAAAATGCTATTACCCTATACGATGAATTCAAAAAAATTGATCCAGATAAATTATCCCCTCGCGAGGCACTAGACTTGTTATACAGGTTAAAAGACATAAACAAAGAAGGATATTATGAATAAAACTAAATCAGCAAATGGTAAATACTGGAATCATATAGATTATAATGAAAATTTGGCAAATGAGATCAGAAGACAGCTAAATATTAGTGATTTTATGGCAAAATTACTCTCTTCTAGAGTAAATTCCTGCGAAGCTGCTGCTGAATTTTTAGACCCTAAAATAAAATCAATAATGCCAGACCCATTTCATTTAAAGGATATGAAAGAAGGGGTCCAGCGAACCATAGAGGCCATAAAAAAACATGAAAAAATATGTATTTTTGCAGATTATGATGTAGATGGCGCAACCTCTTCTGCTCTTCTTAAGAATGTTTTTGCAGATATCGGCATAGATGCTGTGATATATGTGCCAGACAGAATGGCAGAAGGTTACGGCCCAAATAGTGGGGCCATGCAAAAGATAAAGGACATGGGATGCAGCCTGGTTATTACTGTTGATTGTGGCTCTGTTGCGTTTGAAGCGCTAGAGTGCGCAAACAATATTGGCATGGATGTGATAGTGATAGACCACCATATCAGCCTAGAAAATTTGCCAAAAGCAGTGGCAGTAATCAATCCAAACAGGCTGGACGAGCTTAGTGACTGCAAAAATTTAGCAGCAGCTGGAGTGTCTTTTTTATTTGCAGTTGCTCTGTGCTCGCAGCTTAGAAAAGAAAATTTTTTTAGTAATAAAAATATTCAAGAGCCTAATTTAATAAATTATTTAGATATCGTGGCTCTTGGCACCGTGTGCGATGTTATGATTTTAACAGGCTTAAACCGCGCATATGTTACAAGCGGCCTAAAAATTGCCAAAAAACGTAAAAACATTGGCTATAGAACTCTATGCGATGTTGCTGGAATTGAAGAAGCTATCAACTGCTACCATCTTGGCTTTATTTTAGGCCCAAGAATTAATGCAGGTGGCAGAGTTGGTAAGTCGTCACTTGGTGCTAGCTTGCTTTCCACAAAATCAGAAGCAGAAGCCCTAAAAATAGCACAAGAGCTCGATACCCACAACGAGGAGCGAAAAGCAATAGAGCTTACAATGCTAGAGGAGGCAAAAGAAATGGCACTCAAGCAAACAGATAACTCAATGCTATTTATAGCAGGAGAAGGATGGCACCCAGGAGTAATCGGCATAATTGCTGGAAGATTAAAAGAGCAATATAACAAGCCAGTTGCTGTAATTGCACTTAATGATGGCACCGGCAAGGCATCATGCAGATCTGTTCGCGGTGTTGACTTTGGCAATATTGTAATAGAGGCAAAACAACAAGAGCTTTTGATTGCTGGAGGTGGGCATGCAATGGCTGCAGGATTCTCAGTGGAAGAGTCTAAACTAGAGTTGCTACGCGATTTTTTAGAGTCAGCCTTTAGAAGTAAACTTGCTGTATCTGATGCACACATGCATGAACGGTTTGATGCAGAACTTGCGCCAAATAGCGCTACCCTTGAATTAATAAAGGATATAGAGCATCTAGAACCATTTGGTAACGGCAACCCATCACCTGTTTTTAAATTTCCTAATCTATATGTTCTAAAAGCAGATATTGTGGGAAGCAAACATTTAAGAGTTACATTTGCTGGCAGCAAAAATAATAACAATGGTAACATCAATTCAGGTATTATTAATGCAATTGCTTTTAATGTAGTGGGAACAAGATTACACGAAATTATAATGAGCAAGAAATCTCATAATTTATCTGCAATCGGTAAACTAAAAATCAATGAGTGGCAAGGCCGGCAAAATGTTCAGCTGATGCTTGAAGATGTTGTGGTTGAATGAAGCATAAGTTTGCGCGGGCGAGAGTAAGCGAAGGTATACTCGTCATGCGCGAGCGAGACCTAGCCAAAGCGTGGTGATCTTTTTCGCCTGCATTCCTTCTTAAGAGATTGCTTCGCTTATGCTCACGGGTGACGCCTTTTATTACAAGATTGCCACGTCGCTACCACTTCTAGCGGGTGACGAATTCAATGAAAATATTATCACCTCGCTGCCTATGCTTCTCACCACCCTTTGTATTGTAAATGTCGCTATGATACCATCTTGGACAGTGATTTAACCAAAGAATTAACCGCGTTTTGGTGCTCAGAATTTTCTATCTTCATAAAATTCCTAGATACTTCTATGCACATTCTTTGATGCTGAGTCATTACTGGCTCTTTATTTTCTTCTTCCATACCTTCGTAAAAATATGATATATTTTTCTCAAGAGCCTTTGCAATCATCACAAGGCGCCCTACAGATATTCTATTAATACCTTTTTCATATTTTTGTAACTGTTGGTGTGTAACATCAATAACTTTTGAAAGTTGCTGACGAGACAAGCCCTTCGCAAGCCTTAGTGAATAAATTTTTCCACCAATATGCTTATCAATTTCTGCTATAAAATCATTTTTTCTTGCCATAATAATTATTCTTGTAAGTTAATGTAAATAAATAGTTCCGAAACATATTTCAACCTAAATAGTAACATGTATTATAAATGCTTGCAAGTATTTTTTTAATTAATTTTAATATAAATTATTTGCAAATTTTTATTTTAACTATAACCTTTTAATAATAAACTTATAGTATAGATATGGCTTTACTCATTTAGTCTTAACTAAAATTTATCTTCCCTAGATATTTCAAGCATTTTTTTGTCCCACGAAGCTAAATAATCAGAATTTAAAAAGCCCTCTTTGCCATAAATAACTTCATTCCCTTTTAAATCCACAATATTGCCACCAGCAGCCTTTATTAAAGCATGACCAGACGCAGTGTCCCACTCCATAGTTGGTAAAAACCTAGGTGACACTAGCGCTTTTTTTGCTGCAACTAGTGCAAGTTTAAGCGAACTAGGTAATTTTATCACCTTTTCTATTGCTTTTTTTTGTACAAAACGCTGCAATCTAGTGCTCTCAGCTCCAGAGCCTACGATAGCCAAAGAAGAATTTGTATCTTTAGTATTACCAATAATTTTACTAATAGAGCCCGCCCCTTCCACAATCAACTGCATATCATGATTTGTATAAAACAACACATCCCAAGCTGGCGCATAAATAAACCCATAGGCTGCTTTTTTATTTTCTACATATGCAACATTAATAGTAAAACTATCCTTGTTAGCTGCGTAACTTTTTGTGCTATCTATTGGGTCTATAAGCCAAAAATCTTTTTTGTCATACGAATCAGTAATAGCTATTTCTTCGCAAAAATATGCTGCATCTTCTTTAAATTTTAATTCATTTTTTAAATATCTGCTTATTTCTATATCAGCATTGGTAACAATAGTTCCGTCATCTTTTTTGTCAATAGTAAGCCCATTTTTGCGCAATTCCAGTGCCATGCGCCCTGCTTCGCGAACCGCTCTGATAACTCGTTCAATCTGAAAATCATGGAAAGTTGGTATTATATGCATATTTTAAACTCCATTTTCTTGCCCCTTATGCGCGCTAAAACAATTTACCAATAAATGCGCAACCGTCATCGGCCCAACCCCGCCTGGAACAGGAGTTATGTATGCAATTTTATTAACTACATCATTAAAGTCAACATCGCCTACAAATTTCTTCTTGCCAACCTTTGTTTGCAAATTAATTCCTACATCAATAACTACTGCATTATCACTAAAATAATCTGATGTTAAAAAACCTGGTCTGCCAACAGCTGAAACCACTATATCTGCGCATTTCGTAAATTTAGCCAAATCTTTTGTCTTTGAGTGGCAAATTGTAACCGTGCAATTATATTTTAGCAAAAGAGCTGCAAGCGGCCTGCCAACTATATTTGACCTTCCAACTATAACCACATTTTTACCTACTAATTCTGGAGACACAGATTGAATTAAATCTAGACACCCTGCGGCAGTACACGGCACCATTCTGTGACTAAACGGGCTATATAACATGCCGATATTTTCTGGATGGAAGCCATCAACATCTTTGCTTGGGTCAATTTTTTTTATAATTGCAGACTTATCAATATGTGCCGGCAAAGGCATTTGCACTATTAGGCCAGAAATTTCTTGGTCTTTATTAATAGCATCTATTTCTTTAAGGAGTTTGCTTTGCGAAATATCATCATTAAAACGCCTTAAATCAGCGTTAATACCCACTTTTTTAGCGGCTTTAATTTTATTTTGAACATATAAATTACTAGCCACATCATCACCAACCAGAATAATTGCAAGCTTCGGCCTAGTATGATTTTCAGACTCGTATTTATCAATCTCTAGTTTTAAATTAGAGATTATGCCTTCGCTTATCGCTCTTCCATCAATAATTTTTGCTTTTTTTTGCACTAGCGTTTAAAAATATATTTTATAATTTTATTATTCAAAAAGGAGCATACAACATATTTTTTCATTATACAATCGATATTTTTACAATCTTTTTGCAAAAATTCAATCATTTTTCAGCGGATGAAAATTATCTATAGTTTTTTTCAATAATTCTGAACGAACATGTGTATATATTTGAGTAGTACTAATGTCCGCATGACCAAGCAACTCCTGAATTACTCTGAGGTCAGCTCCGCCTTCTAGCAAATGACTTGCAAAGCTGTGCCGCAGCACATGGGGAGACACCATGGCAGGATCTAGACTTGATTCCAAAGCAATTTTCTTGAGTTGTTTAGCAAAATTTTGCCTAGTCATATGCCCAAGAGCAGAAGAGCTTGCGAAAAAATATTCTTTTGCTTTGCTAGATTTCCCAAAAATAAATCTATCTCTAATTGCAAGATAGTCACAGAGCGCTGCCTTAGCACTATCGTTGATAACAACAATTCTATCCTTGCCACCTTTGCCTTTTATAGAAAAATTATTTCTAATTTGCAAGTCTCCGCTCACACCGCTTACCAAATCCTTAACTTTTATAGATACCAGTTCACTCACGCGCATACCGCTTGCATACATTAAGTGAATCATTGCCCTCATCCGCGTGGCATCATCTGCGTCACTAGAGTTGCAGAAATCTAATATCAATTTTATCTGCTCTACGGATAATATATTCGGTAATTTTGAGCTATATTTAGGCAAATCTACAAGCAAAGCTGGATTATAGTCGATATGATTTTCACTAAGCAAAAAATTATAATAATTTTTTACAGCAGAAATTTTGCGGTTAATAGAGCGCGGAGCAATATTGTTTTTGCTTAAAAAAATGATATATTGATCTATGTCATTCGCCTCTGTGTGCAGCTCACCCTTAGATTTATTTTTCAAATATTCAGCAAAATCTTCTAAATCTTTTTTATAGCTTATTATAGTATTTTCAGAAGCAGCCCTCTCTGCTTGAATAGTCTCTAGATATTGGTTCAGATATAGCATAGGTTAGCTCTTTTGGGTTTATATAAATAACATAATTATACATTATTTAAGAAGCATTGGCTAGCTTTGAATCTTATCATAGAAGCACCCGCGAGG
>JAHDEH010000029.1 GCA_020628955.1 Alphaproteobacteria bacterium | reverse complement strand
AATAAAAAAGCTTGAAAAAATAGTAGCAATACCCCATATATACTATTATGATGAAAAAGGATTAGAATCAGAGATGGAAATTATATTTAAACCAAATTTTGTCTCTAGATTTACACATTTTATATAAAAATAAGGAATTAATTTAATGAAAAATCAAAATAAACAAGCATTTAGCTGGATCTTAATATTTATGCTATTAGTTCTTGTATTTAGCTTCATTCAATCAGATAATAATCAGGGGGGTGAAGAGCTAGTATTCTCTGACTTTATCCATAAAGTAGAGGAAAAACAAGTAAATGATGTAAAAATAGATGGTAGAGATATTAAAGGAACGCTATTGGATGGTTCTAATTTTTACACCTATTCTGCAAATTATTCTGGACTTATTGATAAACTAAATGATAACGGCGTGCGCATTGAGATTGTTCGCCCAGATACAAAAATGAATTCGCTTTTTGCTATATTAATTTCCTGGTTCCCAATGCTTTTACTAATTGGTGTATGGGTATTTTTTATGCGTCAGATGCAAGGAGGTGGCAAAGGCATGGGCTTTGGCAAATCCAAGGCAAAGATGCTAAATGAAAACGGCAAAAAAGTTACATTTGCCGATGTTGCAGGAATTGACGAAGAAAAAGCCGAGCTTGTAGAGCTTGTAGATTTCTTGCGCAATCCAGGCAAATTCCAAAAACTGGGTGGAACTATCCCTAAAGGATGTTTGCTAATTGGCCCTCCTGGAACAGGTAAGACATTACTAGCCCGTTCTATTGCTGGCGAAGCTAACGTTCCATTTTTTAGCATATCAGGCTCTGATTTTGTTGAAATGTTTGTTGGCGTTGGTGCAAGCAGAGTACGCGATATGTTCGAGCAAGGAAAAAAAAATGCACCCTGCATAATTTTTATAGATGAAATTGATGCGGTGGGCAGAAAACGTGGCTCTGGAATGGGCGGCGGACATGATGAACGTGAGCAAACTTTGAACCAGATGCTTGTTGAAATGGATGGGTTTGAAGCCAATGAAGGGGTTATTATTATAGCCGCAACCAATAGGCCGGATGTATTGGACCCTGCCCTGCTGCGGCCTGGCAGGTTCGATAGAAAAGTTACGATCTCGCCACCAAATTTAAAAGGACGCGAAGCAATTCTTGGTGTTCACATGAAAAAAATAAAATATGCAAAAGATGTAAATTCCAAAGAAATTGCCAGAGGAACTTATGGTTTTACTGGCGCGCAATTGCAGAATTTAGTCAACGAAGCTGCCCTTTTGGCAGCAAGAGGCAATAAAAAACTAGTTGATAATGCAGATTTTGACGAAGCAAGAGACAAAATTCTGATGGGACCTGAAAAGTCTTATAAAATGTCAGAAAAAGAAAAAGAGCTTACAGCTTACCATGAAGCTGGACATGCGCTGTTAATGATGCACACGCCAGACCATGACCCAATCCACAAAGCAACAATATTGCCTCGTGGCATGGCGCTTGGCATGGTACAACCTCTACCAGAAAATGACTCAGTCTCTAGCAATGTTGAGCAATATGAGTCAAAGCTTGCAGTTGGCATGGCTGGCAAAGCAGCTGAAGAACTTATATATGGAGCAAAAAAAGTAACATCAGGGGCATCTAGCGACATAAAATATTGCACGCAAATTGCAAGGGCTATGGTAAAACAATTTGGTCTTAGCCCTAAAGTAGGTCATATTTTTCATGAGTCAGAGGATGGTTATCCGCCAAATACATCAGAAAAAACTAAACAGCTAATAGATGACGAAGTAAAAAGATTAGTTGATGAAGGATATGAATTTGCCAAAAAGATATTGAACAAACACAAGGATCAGCTAGAAACTTTAACTAAAGGATTGCTTGAGCACGAAACTTTATCTGGCAAACAAATTAAGCACTTATTGCTTGGTAACCCAATAGACAGCGAAGAGGAGCCTATATTTCCAGTAAAAATTAAAAGAGCTAAGAAAACAAAGGAATCATAAAAAGCTTCAAATTTTAAACTTAAGTGAAGGTAATCTATGGATATACTACCCTGCATAACTATAGCTTTAGGTTCCTTTAAAAATCAAGGTAACTTATTGTTAAAGACTAAAAATACAAAAGATATAAATGAAAAAAATATATAAAATACGGAAAAAATAATCAAACTATGCAAAGTGTTTTTTATAATATATTACCAATATTTTTAATCGCGTTTCTTGGAAGCGTGCTTAGAAGAAAATGGCTAAAATCCAATGAATTCTGGAGAGGGCTAGAAAAATTATCTTTCTATATTTTATTTCCCACCGTTTTATTCGAGCATAGCTCCAAAGCTGATTTTGCATCATCTGAATTTTTTCGTCTAACATTTGCTTTGATATTAGCAAATTTTTTGGCAATAGTCGCTCTTGTTTTTTTTCAATTTAAAACCAGCTATGATAAAATTCAATTTACAACAATTTTGCAAGGTGGTACGCGCTACAATAATTATGTATTTTTTGCTGTAGGTGCTGCATTGCTTGGCGATAATGGCCTTGCTGTTATTGCAACAATTTCTCCTTATTTATTAATTTGGACCAATATAACAGCAGTCACTTGCTTTGCATATTATGTTCCTCGGCAAGATGAAGCAGTTAAATATAATAGTTCAACACTGGTGCTGAGATCTATCATTACCAACCCTTTTATTATTGCAAGTTTAATTGGACTAATATTCAATTACTTTAATCTGGAACTTAATGAAGGAATAAATAAAACAATAGAAAACCTATCAGATTCTGCACTTACAATAGGTATGCTTATTGTTGGCTCTAGTATAAAATTTAAAATAGCTCCAGAATATTTGCGCCAAGTAGTGTGCACTAGTATGATAAAATTGATGGCCATTCCCGTGCTGTCTTTCGCTATGCTTTGGATACTTGGTGTGGATGGAGTAGAGAGATCAGTTGGTGTGTTATTTAGTTGCCTGCCAACGGCAAGTTCTTCCTATGTTCTTTCGCGCCAGCTAGGCGGAGACCCGGAAACAATGGCTTCTACAATTACTTTTACAATAATATTTTCTATATTATCGCTTTCTTTGCTTGTATACATTTTTGCTTGATGTATAATGCAACTAATTATTAATTATTTCAAAGAAATAGATTTATGACCGATTCAAATAAAGAAGAATATAACAAGGCTCTGCAATATCACGAAACAGGCAAACCGGGAAAGGTAGAAGTGCAACCAACAAAAAAGCTAGATACGCAAAGAGATTTAGCTCTTGCTTATTCGCCTGGTGTTGCGGCTCCATGCTTAGAAATTGCAAAAAATCCAGAAAATGCCTATAAATATACAGCTAAAGGCAATAATGTTGCAGTTATTACCAATGGAACGGCTGTGCTTGGGCTTGGCGCAATTGGAGCCGCTGCTTCAAAGCCAGTGATGGAAGGTAAGTCTGTTTTATTTAAAAAATTTGCAGACATAGATAGCGTGGATGTTGAAGTGGAAACTACAGACGTGGACGAGTTTATTAACGTAGTTAAAAATATAGGTGGCAGCTGGGGTGGCATTAACCTAGAAGATATAAAAGCTCCGGAATGCTTTATTATTGAAGAAAAACTCAAAAATTTAATGGATATACCAGTTTTTCACGATGATCAACACGGCACAGCAATCATTACAGCAGCTGGCTTAATTAATGCAGCAAAACTAACAAAACGTAATATTACTGATATGAAAGTTGTTGTAAATGGCGCTGGCGCTGCTGCTATGTCTTGTATTGATTTGATGCTCGAGCTAGGCCTTGCGCCAGATAACATTATATTATGCGACACGAAAGGCGTGATATATAAAGGTAGAACCGAGCGCATGAATGAGTGGAAAGAGAAAAGAGCAGCAAACACTACTTGCAGAAGCCTGGCTGAAGCAATGGAAGGTGCTGACGTATTTTTGGGCCTTTCAGTGAAAGGCGCTGTATCACCTGAAATGGTCGCTTCTATGGCAAAAAATCCAATTATTTTTGCAATGGCTAATCCAGAACCAGAGATAATGCCAGAAGAAATAAAAAAAGTACGTGATGATGCAATTATTGCAACCGGCAGATCTGATTATAACAACCAAGTTAATAATGTCATGGGCTTTCCGTATATCTTCCGAGGAGCGCTAGATGCAAGAGCTTCAATTATTAATCAAGAAATGAAAATAGCTGCAGTGCATGCACTTGCGGGTCTTGCGCATGAAGAGGTTCCTACTGAAGTATGCGAATCTTATGGAGATGATAAGAAAGAATTCGGACCTGAATATATCATCCCAACGCCGTTTGATCCTCGCTTAATTCATACTATTCCAGTGGCTGTTGCAAAAGCGGCAATGCAAACTGGAGTTGCTAAAAAAGAACTAGATCTTGATGAATATATTAATGAGCTGAAAAATAGACTTTAGTAATTTTTAAAAAATAAATTCATGGCTGATTTTTCGATAGAAAAACAATATAGCGAAAAAACTATTATGGGGATTGATGAAGCTGGAAGGGGTCCCCTTGCCGGCCCTGTAGTGGTTGCAGGTGTTATTGCAGAATTTGATGATCCTATTTGCGGTATAACTGATTCAAAGAAAATATCTGCAAAAAGGCGCGGAGAATTATTTGAATTAATTACTAAAAAATATCAATATAGCGTGGCTGTTATTTCTCCGCAAATTATAGATGAAATTAATATTCTGCAAGCAACTATTAAAGGATGCGAAGAAGTTGTTAAAAAATCTGATATTAGACCAGATATTGCGCTGGTTGATGGTAATATGAAATTTGATGATAAACGTTTTGTCAGTATTATAAAAGGTGATTTAAAATCTTACTCTATAGCGGCCGCCTCGATTGTTGCAAAAGTTACGCGCGACCGTATTATGCAAAAGCTTGCGCTAAAACATCCTGAGTATCATTGGGAAAATAATAGCGGCTATGGAACTGCGCAGCACCTAAGCGCCATAGCTAAACATGGAAAAACTATATATCACCGCCAAAGTTTCAAATCATCTAGTTGTATCTAGAGCATGCACAAAGACTGTTCTCTCAAGGTGCGCACAGTAAGAAGCTAGTCTCCCAAAAAAAATAATGTAAATTTAATTAAAGTTTTGATGCGAAAATGGAGAGTGCATACTACATGAAATAGCCTTAAGAAGAATTTACTATGCTCTCCCTTTATTAATATCTTTATTTGCAGATTGCTGCGCTCTTTTTTTTGCTAAATCTGCGGTGAATTTGCCCTTAATAGGTTTAGATTTTGCATTTTTATTCAATGATACTTGCTCTGTTATTTTATTCATAATCTCTTTTGAGATGCTATTGCCAGATAAATTTATTTCAGTGATTGAAGGTTTTTCTTTTATAAATTGCAGTATCTTTTTTGCTCCTTCATCCTTAATAGAACTTTTTTGCATTGATATGGATGTAATACAATAATTATTTTCAAGAGATTTTAATATAGTATCAACTTCCTTGTCTCCCATATGTGGCCATGACGGACCATTTAATTCTATTTTTATTAGATTAATTTTTTTTTCAAGCAATGTATCGCATATAGTACTAACATTTTTTTTATCAGCTATCAAGGATATGGATTTTAAATTAGGCTTATCAACTAGAATAGGCAATAACTTATTTAATTTCTCTGAGCTATGTGGCTTGCCAAAGCTGATAGAATCAAGGCTTGTATTTTTTTCTAAGCTATTCAGCATTTTGGCGTATTTTAAATCTTCACCACTTTTGCAGTTTTTAAAATTTACAGCAGTAATATTGTTGTTTATAACGCCTTTTATATTAGCATTAAAGTCAATATATTCTTGGATTGAAGATTTTACTCTATAATCATGCTCGTCTGTTACTAATTCTATTGGAGATACTCCATTTACTTGCAATGTTGGGTCAGCTCCATTTTGTAAATATATTTCTACAAGCCGCGCTTGATTTAATTTGATTGCTTCATGAAGAGGAGTAACTACCTGCCCTAAACCATTAGTATATTCCACATTAATATCGCTTTCATTAAATTTTAGTTTTTTAAGTCTATCATAAATAACCCATTTTGAAGTATTATTTAAATCATTGCTTTTACTGCGTATATAATCGTTAATATCTTGAGGACTCTGACCTTTATTTATAACTTCATCTATTTCATCGCCTATCTTGCTTTTATAATCATTTATAACATCTTGTGAATTTGGTAACCTAGGTCCAGCAATATCTTTAGCGTTACTAAGCCTTTGAAACTTAACTTTTTCTGAAGTATTAATTTCATCAAAAGCCTCAGGGCCTTTTAGATTAGTTAATAACTGACGTTTGGTTTCATCAAATACCATTTTGTAATCATCATCTTTATTAATTGGAATTATTTTTGTGATTCCATCCTTGCTTACTTCTTTTTGAGTTCTTTTATAGTTACTATCGTAGATTTTGACCTGATCTTTAAGTGGTTGAATTCCTATAACATGACCATTTGCAGACATCATAAATATTTTTCCATTATTTTCTTTGCATAATTTTGCTATAAAAGGTTTTAGCATAGCATCATGGCTAGTATAAAATATTATATTTCCATCATCTTTTATAGATTTATCATCTAATTTTTTATCGAACTGATCTTGCCCCAAGCCTCTTAAATTTAAACTACCTTCTACTTCTTTGGGAGATTCTATTGCTGCTTTTTTCCATTCTTTTAACTCAATGTCTTTCATTCCATCAACTTGCGCAAACCTAATTGCTGAAATCGCTTCTTCAAAGCTGCGAATAGTTTCTGGAGTCATATCCTCACCATCCCATTTAACTATTTTTTCTAATATTTTTTGAAACTCTTCTTCTCTACCTTTAAGCGCAAATTGAGACCATAACGTGGTCAAGCCACTACAATGACCTTGGCTTAGGGTATTTTGTATTTTTGTTACATCTTCTGCATTATAACCACCAGCTTGATTTTCTTTTTGTTTTTCTAGATATGTCTTCATTTGGAAAAGTAAAAAATTTTGGCTATAACTAGACCTAAATAATCTGCCATACATATGCCGAAAGTCCTTATGCTGCTCTTTATCTAAATTGTTGATAATTTTCCTAGGAGTAAAACCTTGATTATTCGATATCTCAAGATGATTCTTCATGTTCTGATTCTTTAACGAAGCAACTATTCGTAGCATATCAACATCTTTTGTTAAAAAAATCAGATGCAGCAGCGTATTGCCATCTGTATTTTGATGAGTTAAAAATGCAGGCAATCTATCTTGGTCAATTGATTTAAAATTTTCAGAAAATGTTTCTTTTTTATTAGAATTAATTGCTTCTGACATGCGGTCAAATATCTCCAGTTCTGCTTCAGATAATACCATTACACGCTACCGTACAAAATAAATTTTTTATATATTTTATTTTAAATGTAGAGTAAAAAAAAGGCAATAATTATATCAATTTATATAATTATATTTATTAACGGAGTGATATATAAGCCTATTATTTGATTAATTGTTTGGATAAATTCGAGTTTTTTACCAAGCTGCTCCAATTTTCGCTAATAGAGCAACCTGGTAAGCAATATTTAATTTCCTACTATAGCTTCAAATCTAATATTACGTGCTTTTTTATATTCGCCCTTTACCATTCTTTTGATGCTTAGGCTGCACTTAAATTTATTACTTGGCTCTAATTTTCTTTTTAAATTAATTAGCATAATATGCATTCCACCAGGTTTCATTTCTATTGTTTCGTTTGCTGGGATTATGATTTGTTCAACTTCTTTCATTCTACTAATGCCTTTTTCATCAGTAAAAGTTTGGTGCACTTCAACTGTTTTTGCTACTTTTGAATTTGCTTTGGTAATTATAATATCATTTTTGGTATTATTTCTTATCTTCATATAAATAGCAGAGTTACTCTTTTTGCTAAGCGATTTTCTGGCCCAGGGTTCTATAATTTCAAGATATTTTTGCCTTTTTTTCTTAGATTTTGCTACAATTTGTTCTTTTTGTTTTTCGATTTTTTGCTTAGTATCTTGCGACGCGTTGCAACTTAAAGATAAAAAACTGACTAATAATGTAAATAATATTTTTTTCATGATAAATAACTCTTTTGATTAATTAATGTACGAATTTCATTAAAATATAGGTATTGTTGCAATATTGCAAGTAATATTTTCATTTTTTAAAAATTTTATATATTAAGCCTTTTCATCACTTCTTTATACACGGGAATAATTTGTTTTATATCTTCGCTTGCTACTTCAAAGCATAGTTTCTTATTGGTTTCTATGTCCCATAAAACGCAAGTATCTGGAGAAATTTCATCAATAAGCATGCTGGAAAAACTTTCTCCATTAAAAACTCTGCCAAATTCAAGCTTCACGCTCACTAGTCTAATCCCTATACTCACAAACAAACCAGAAAGAAAATCATATACTCTGCCAGCTTTTAGATTCATGTCTTTAATTTCATCAGGAGTCATCCAGTCAAAGCTCAGTATTTGTGATTCATTAATTGCTGGATAGTTTAGTTTTTTATTTTTAATTCTATAGTCTATAATTGGGCTATCAAAAACAAACCCCTCCTCCATGCCAAATTCACTCACATACCTGCCATGGGCTATATTGTTAACATACACTTGAATTGGATAAACATCTACTTGCTGTATAAGCTGTTGATGCATATTAATTTTTTTTATTAAATGATTTTCAACGCCAATCATTTCTAATTGCTGCATTAAATAAACAGAAATAGTATTATTTATAGAGCCTTTGCCAGCAGCATTGATTTCTTTATTACTGCTTTGCGATAATTTATCATTAAAAGATAATATCAAAGAATATTCATCTTCTGACAAGTAAAGGCTTTTGCTTGAGCCTTCATATATTTTGTCTCTTTTTTTGGTCATTATTAGTTTAAGTTTTTGTTGATGAGTTCACTAAAGAATTAAGCTTAAGAACCATGTGATGCTTGCCCAGTATATATAAATTGCCAAAAGCGCAACGCTCATACCTGCAAATGTCCATAAAACTCCTAGCAAGATGATTAAACCATCTCTGTTTAAAAATCCAATAGCTATTATAGCAACTCCTTGAGCTGGTATTGCATTAGTCATGGGTAGCGGAAGCGTTACCACGCAAGAGGCAATAATACATATTATGCCAACAATTCTTTCACAATATACAGAGCTTGCAAATTCATAGCGTGGCTTTACATATCTTTCAATTTTCAGTAGTAATGGGACCATTTTATTCCCCATCATGATTAAAGTAGAGTTTTGAATTTTATATTGATTTAATCTATTTGGTAGTTTAACTTTTTTACTACCTAAAATGAGTTGAATTGACAATATAATCATCGGAATTCCTAGTATAGTAGTAAAACCAGGGGGAAAAGGGAGTGGCAGAGCAGCAGGAAGAGCAAAGAATATCATTGCAAGCAAAATGCTGTTTTCTTTGAATTCATTAATGATTTCTGCCACTTTAGTTGAACCATTTTCAGATTTTTCTGCAAGTTTGCCCAAAGTTTTTGATACGGGCTCGGCAGCCTGTAGTTTTTTGTTTTTGTTTTCAAACATATTGAATGCTTTTAAAGCTACTTTATTTATGTTGCGATATTTTTTTTGTAAATATTATCTACCGGCAATTATATATTATTTTTTTTTTTAATCTATCATTAAATGTCAAAACATAAAAAAAATAATTCATTGCTACCTACCAAGCACATAGACAAAAATAAATAAAAATAACCAAACAACATCAACAAAATGCCAATACCATGCCGCAAATTCAAATCCTAGATGACCTTTACCATCAACAAAATGTCCCTTTTTAGCCCTGAAATAGCAAATAGTTAAAAATACAGTGCCAACAATAACATGCACACCATGAAACCCTGTTGCTAGATAGAAATTGGCAGCATAAACGCCATCTTTTAGCCCAAATGCAGCATGGTGATATTCATAAGCTTGAAACATACTGAAAATAACACCTAATACCACGCTCAATCCAAGAGCGGTAATACTACTCTCTTGGTCATTATGCTCAACTGCATGATGCGCCCAGGTGACAGTAGTGCCAGACAAAAGTAATATTAAAGTATTGATTAGAGGAACATCCCAGGGATCAAATGTTTTGATGCCTTTTGGTGGCCACTGGCCATCTGCAATTACCCAGAAGCCATCTAAAACCCCGGCTGGAAAAAGACTTGCTGAAAAATAAGCAAAGAAAAAAGCAAAGAAAAACATGATTTCAGATAGAATAAACAACGACATGCCTATTCTGAGGCCGTTTCTTACAGCCTCTGTATGATGACCACCATGCATTCCTTCTTTAATTACATCGCGCCACCAACAAAAAGCACAAAAAGTTACAGCTAATATCCCTGCAACTAAAGTAATAGCTCCAGCTGCATATTCATGCATCAAAAACACTAAACCAAGTACTAGAATAAGTAGAGAGAACGAAGTCAATATTGGCCAAGGGCTCAAATCGACTAGATGATATGGATGATCTTGCTTATTTTTTGCTGACATATTTAATTATAAATGCTTCACTTAATATATTTTTTACACCTAGTACTATTTTTATGCTCGTTTTTTTAATCAATAGTCTCCAGGATTACATAACTATTATACACTCATTATAAGCATTTATGCAAGATTAAAATTAATGTTGTATAAATTTTTGAGTCTTTAGGATTGCAATAGTTTATAATTTTTTATAATCAATATGCAGTTAGATTACTAGTGCTTTGTAGAGCCTTGTGGAACAGTAACATTAGTGGCCAGGCCTACCCATTTCTACAATAGTTGAATGAGCTGCATCCCTTCTTAAGTCAGAATCAATTAAATTGTTTGTAAATTTATACATATCCATGTACTTTTTATTGTGCATCATGTGGTAAGAATTATCTATAGCAACATTGAATTTTTTCAATTTGTCAAGAATGGTTTTTGCTCCTTCTAGAGTTATTAAATATGCTGCTGTGGACCACACAGCTTTTCCATCTGCTTCAAATTTACTAACAAAATCATTTATTTTAGTCAATTGCTTACCTTTTGAATTGTTGGTATGCAAATATATAAATTTCCAATTATTGGGCACGCTTTTTAAGGATTTTTGAAATTTATTTCTAAAATTATTAGTTAAAGTTATATCATCTTCTAGTATTAATGAATATTTTATATTATTTTTTACTATATTTTGCAATATGTGCAGGTGGCTACATGAGCACCCAAGTTCACCCGCCGTTAAGATAGGGGTGGTTGGTTTGTGCGTCAATTTGCCGTAATTTGTTTGTATCTCATATTCATACTTGCTATCAAGTTTATAATTTTTATTTTTTATATCTCTTCCAGTGCCTAAATCACCATTAGATTTATTAGTTAAGTTTATATCATAGCCATCTACTGCTGCAAATCTAGTATATTTTAAATTATATGATTTTAACTGTTGGTCTATATTTTTTAACCTTTCCTGTGATCTATCTAAGTTAATAACATAAATTTTTATATCATCAATTGTAACTTTTCGTTGTGATAATTTATAAAAAAATGCTCCAAAAAATAGTACAACAATTGCTATTGCTGAAATTAAATGTTTGCTATTACTGCTATTATGCGTAGATTTAGCCATTTGTGAGTTACCTTATATTTAATTAGCTACTTAAAATAAATTTTGTATATTCAAAATAGAAAATGTTTCATATCTTGTCAAGATTAAAATTAATGTTGTATTATTAGCTCATATATATTTTATATAAATATGTGATCTAAAAATAGATTGCATAAATTTTTGTTGCTTGTTAATTTAAGCATTAAATTACTATAAATAAGAAAAGCAATACCATGAAAAAACAAATATTATACCCAGATTTTATAACCAGGATTTTTGCGTCAATGCTGGATCTTGCGATATGCGCTATTATTTTTTACCCAATCTTGACGCCAGTAACGAATTACTTTTTAATAACAGACATTAAAGCCAAGGCGCTAGAATTTGGAATGGATGTTAATGCAAATAATTTTGATGCACAATTAATGCAAAACCCCCAAATGCTGGAATACCTCAAAAGCAGCAATTACCTTAGTTTGCTCCTGATACCCTTTATGCTTAATATTATGTTCTTTGGAATATATTGCGTGTTTTTTTGGGTAAAATGGGGAAGCACTCCTGGTAAGTTTTTTACATCAACAAAAATAGTAGATTCAAATAATTTTACAAATCTAAATATATATTCAGCTGTAAAAAGATATCTTGGCTATTTTACATTTATATTTGGTATATTTGGGATGCTTTTTACAAAGAGAGGCACAGCAGTGCACGATAAGCTTGCTGGTTCAGTAGTCATTAAAAGATAAGATTTAATTGAATTAAATATTGTGTATGTAATTAGCGTTTTGATACAAGAATGGCAAGTAGAGCAATATATGCAATAGTTCAAGCGAGACAATGAAATTGCATAAGCACGAGTTAAATTTACAATATATAAGTAATTGATGGTGCACCCGAGAGGAATCGAACCCCTAACCTCCTGATTCGTAGTCAGACGCTCTATCCAATTGAGCTACGGGTGCTAGACTTCGTATATTCATATAAAGCTGTACGCGCATTCTAGTTTTTTATCTTTTATTTGTCAAGCAACAGTTTGATTATTTTTGCCACGCTGATTTTAACTCTATATAATTACAAGCTATGATTAGAATCAAATTCTTTTATATTGGAATGTAATCCAATATAACACGAAAAAATCAATAATATCAGCTATGAACAAACCACTGTCAAAACACATTATTTAGTTTTTTGCAAATTCTGCCAGGCTTTTTCCGCCTGCTCATCTTCCAGCCAGACGCCTTGATTTAACATATATTTTTCTTGTAGTTTCATTATAGCATCAGATTTTTTAGTGTAAGTATATCTATTACCCTCTAGCCCTCGGTACACAATACCTTTATATTTAATTTTAAATCTTTTTAGCTCTTGCTGAACCCTTGCGACTTTTTCTTTGTCATGCGCAATGAATAAAATCTTTTTAGGAGTATGTTTTGTAACCTTCATAAAATCAAGTATGGTTTTTGATATTCTAAATGGATCCGAAAACACAATTCCCATATAAAAACGCGAAACCCATGGATTCTTGGACGCCTTTTTTTTAGCTTGTTTTGCACCATCTATTATAAAAACTTTCTGTTTATTTATTTGTTTATCAAAAAGAATGCCAAGCTCTTTTAGTTCTAGATACCTTTTTGGCTCTATGTTGATTAACTGAATTGGTATGTGGCTATAGCCGTATATAGAGGCGCCCTTTTTGCGTAATTTTTGTATAAACTCTGGCCAATTATCTTCTGTCAGTTGCAATCTTCGCGACTGATACCATTTTGCTAACATCATGTGATGTTTCTTGTTTTGCTTTGCATAATTATACATATTTTGTAGAAAATAGTGATGTTTAGAGCCATATGCAAAAAACTTCGACTCTGGCACTGCAATATTATTATCTATTTCGATAAATATCATAGTATTATCATCCACCCAATTAACTGCATCCTGCATATTATTAGAGCTTAATGTTTTTGCAGTTTTTATCTCTGAAAATGCAAAATTAGCATAAAATAACAAAATAAACCAAATAATTTTTTTATTGTTCATAAGGATCCTCCTTGCTTGCATCAAATTCCTTTCTTGTTACACTGTTAATTTTATTGCGATATTCTTGGATAAATTTTTTAAAATCTTTTTTGTTATATTGCAACTCTTTATCTTTAATTGGTGTAAATATAAAACCATATATTTGTATGTCTTTTTTGACTGCTTTTAGAGCTCTTGCTAAATTATTAATTTTATTCTTACTTGTGTCGACAACATACACAACATCCGGATACCATCTTATTTTTGTTGCAAAAAAAGTAGCGATAAGGTTATTAATAGAATGATTACTTTCGCGTACATTGCCAGATAATAGTCCATTATAAAAAGAAGGGTGCGAACCGAGGGATTTTTTGAAGAACATATCAAATTTAAATCGCTTATCACCAACCTTACTTTTACTAAGATCAACGCCTTTTTGAACTAGAAAGTCATGGGTCCAAAGCTCTAAAAAATCAATATCATTAAAACTACCAGATATATTTTTTGTAGTTGCAATTATAGGAATTTTATATTTTTGAATATTTTTTATAAATTCAGGAAAAAACGGGTCTACAAAATCATTTTCATATTCTGTAAGCAATACCTCCTGCATAAACGACTTTCTTGATAGCTTTATAGAATCATTGAAATTTTTTACTGAACTACGCAATTCTTTGTTTTTTAAAATTGAAATATCTAGAACTTTAGATTCAAGCACCACATTTTCTAGTGGAAATATTAGCGCTACTTTTTCTGGGTTCTTATCTTTTAGCAAAGTTAGTAGAGTGTTATTAATTTGCTTGAAATTTTGCGCTTTGAATAATTTAGCAGACGCGCATGCTGTATTAGTTATTAATAAAAATATTAGTGCGTTTTTTAAAATATAAGATAAAACTCTCATTATAGCCATTTATATAATTACTAAATTAATTTTACATGAATTACATTATACAGCAATAAGTTAAATGATAGATTATATTTAATTTTTTTTTTGTAAAAATTTAATTTTTTAA
>JAHDEH010000028.1 GCA_020628955.1 Alphaproteobacteria bacterium | reverse complement strand
ATGTTTATTATAAATTATATTCACCTCAATATAAGAGCCATGTAGTATATTGGAATTAGGCGCAAAAGCTAATTTAGCACTAATAGTTCCGCTATCATTCAAATAGCTAGAAATAGCTTCAATATTACCATAAATCTTTTTATCACCCTGTTCTACATAAACCTCAGAATTTTTATCTACTTTATTACTTAAACTTTGTGGGAGCTCTACAAAAACTATTTTTTTACTATCCTTTGGAATAATGCTAAAAAGATAATCACCTTTCTTTACTTTTCCACCTGCTATTGAATGAATTACTCCAATTTCACCATCATATGGAGCTTTTATTACCATATTACTATATTGCTCTTTTGCTGTTTCAAACTTTGCTTTTGCTGATTCATAGGATAATTTAGCTTTATCTAGCGCGTGCAAGCTAGATGTATTCTTTTTTTGTAGTTTTTTTCTACGCTCAAGGTCTTTTTTTGCAAAATTATATGCACTTTTAGAGCTTTCATAGTTACTAGTTGCTATATTTTGATCTATTGCAATAATAACATCTCCAGAATTAATTTTATGATCACTAGTTTCAAAAACATAATCCACAGTTCCGCTATTCATCGCATAATATGACTTTACCCCCACAGCTTGGCATTTTCCTGTTACTTTGTACTGTTCGTATAAATTTTCAAACTTAATTTTGTAATCTGTTACTATAATTTTGTTAGCTGCTGCATGAACAATGCTAGCTATAAACGCATAATTAAAGATACCAAGTACCACAGCAGCAAGCAGTTTTAATATTCTATTTTGCATTATTAGTTACCTTTTTAAAATTTACGGCTTACTGCTTGTCTGTAGTTTAGTATCTCACATATTTTAGCGGATCTTTAGCAGATTTACCTACTCTTATTCCAAACTGCAACTGCGGAGAATTGACCCGGCCACTATCGCCGACATAGCCAACAACATCTCCTTGATTCACTTTTTGCCCCTTGGAAACCGCAATATCCTCCAAATGCGCATATGAAGTAATGACATTTTTGCCATTGCTTTTAATAAGTATTAAATAACCAAAAGTAGCATCATAATCTGCATATATAACTCGCCCATTGGCAGTAGAAACAACTTTTGTTCCCCTTGGCGCTTCAATATTAATACCTTTATTTACACCATTTGCCGTCTTTTCACCAAATCTTTTGACTATCTTACCATTAACTGGCTTTATGTACGCAACCTTATTTGGTTTCTTCTTAATTATTGTCTGTTTTTTTGCAGCTACTATTTTTTTTATTGGCTTAGTTTGATCAAAGTTTTTAGGTACTCTTACTTTTATTACCTGAAACTCCTCCACATTATATGGAGATTGCAAATTATTATGCACAGCAATAGAGCTTACTTTTTGCCCATATTTATTTGCAATATCTTCGATAGTTTCATTTTGCTTAACTTCATGGTATATGGTTTTATGAGAACTATATTTAAGCTCACGCGGCATCGCAAAATTATCACTATTTATTGGATCTTCCTCAATTAAGAAAGTTTCTTGCGGTTCGGTAAAGCTATTATTTGTGATAACATCGCCCTCTTCTTGGAGCATAGAGTTTGTTTCTTCGGAATAATTATAGCCTGAATTATTAGACAAACCACCATGATTATACTCAATAGGAGCTGTGTTTTTATTTATTGCGCATGATGAGATTAAAAATGTTACAGCAAATAGTTTTAAGAAATTTTTCATAATATTTTATTTCCCCAGTAAATTTATTAAATTATATAAAATGTTTTTTAACTATTAAATTTGATATACTATTATAGTAGCATATTATTTTACAATTGAACATCTTTATTTACCAAAATTACTACATAATACAAATTTTTAGTTTGCATTTTTGCAAAAAACTAGGTAAATATAAATATGACAATCAAATTAGTTAAAACGTAATGCTTAAATATGATGTAGTTATAGCCAGCGACCATGCTGGCGTCAAATTAAAGAAAAAAATTATTAATTTACTTAGTAAAAAAGATTTTAAAGTAAAAGATTTTGGAACAGATTCAGATGAGCGAGTTGACTATCCTGACTATGCAAAGCATGTGACCGAGTCAATCGAAGAGGGGTTCACTGAAAAGGGAATTTTAATTTGCGGCACAGGAATTGGCATGTCTATTGCTGCAAACAGAAGTACGGATATACGCGCAGCTCTTTGTTTAAACGAAACGATGGCAACAAAATCTCGTGAGCACAATAATGCAAATATTTTGGTTTTAGGCAGCAAAATAACTGAAGATAAATTATCTCTTAAAATGGTGGATATATTTTTAAATACCAAATTTGATGGCGGTCGTCACTCAAAACGCCTTGCAAAAATATCATGATATTCAAGGCCTTCTATTTGAATGTATACAATTAATTATTTTGTCAAGATCATCTTTTTCTTTGCTACTGAAGTAAGAAGTCAAAATTTTATCAAAAAAAATCAACATTGTTGCAAAGATAACAAATAGCATAGTAAGTAAAATACTCATAGTCATTTCTCCTGTTTAAATATTAATTTTTCACAGAAACAATTACTCACTTCAAAATATTCGCTACACCTAAAATATTAACATAATAAAATATATAATCAAGCATAAACCTTGACAGTTCTTAAAAAATACGTAGTATGGGATAACATTTAGGTAATATGTAAAATAAAATAATGAATAATAATATAGTTGTAAAAAATAAGATTATTTTTAATGGCAGCTTGGGACATAAGCTGGTGGCAAGATTAGATTCACCTGAAAACCCTGATGCTTATGTGTTATTTGCACATTACTTCACTGGAAATAAAGATGTAACAGCGCTCTCGCGCATTGCAAGAGCGTTGAATAAAGAAAATATCGCTCTATTTCGCTTTGACTATACAGGTCTTGGTGATAGCGAAGGTAGCTTTGCTGAAACAAATTTTTCTAGTAATGTTGGCGACCTTATCAAGGCAGCTGACTATATGCGCAAGCATTTAAAGGCGCCGCAAATTATAGTTGGACACAGCCTTGGCGGAACTGCAGCAATATCAGCAGCATCAGAAATACCTGAACTAAAAGCAGTTGCAACTATTGGCTCTCCTTGCAGCGCAGCGCATGTAAAGCATAATTTTTCTGCACATTTAGATGAAATTAATAAAAATGGCGAAGCAGAAGTGGTCTTAGGGGGCAAAAAATTTAATATTAAAAAACAATTTTTAGAAGATATTGCAAAGCAGGATATGCCAAGTAAAATTGCAAGCTTAAGAAAAGCATTGCTAGTTATGCATTCTCCTGTAGATGAAACTGTAAATATCGATAATGCTCGGATGATATACCAGGCAGCGAAGCATCCTAAAAGCTTTGTGTCACTTGACAATGCAGACCATTTGCTAATGAAAAATTCAGGAGATAGCAAATATGTTGCAAATGTTTTATCTGCATGGGCCAGTAAATATATCAACTCTTAAACATAAACTATATATTGCAAATTTAACTCCCGTTTATGCGGGGTCATTGTCTCGCCTGAACTACCTGTATATAGTGTTCGCTTAGCCAATTCTTAGCTAAACTTTAATTAAATATACAATATCTTAATCAAGAGAATTAACTATAAAGTGTAATTTACCAGCCCCCTGGCCATACGTATCTTGCACATCATATATAGCACCTGCAATCAAAAGATCACCAGAATCTATATGCTGCTTATATTTTTTGCGCGCTAGTTTATACTGGTATTCAACATTAGCTTTAATTTTATCAACCTCATAATCATCTATATTCATTGAAGATAATTCTTTTTGAATCGACTCAAAGCCAGTATCTGCCTTACTTACATATGCATCTACCGCACCACACCCAGTATGTCCAATAATTAATAATATTGGTGTTTTAAGGATATTAATTCCATAATCTAGCGAACCTTCAGAGTTTGATATTTGGTTTCCAATATTTCTTACTACAAAAAATTCATTTATAGGTTGCTGGCTAAATGCGCTAAGCTGAACCCTAGAATCACAGCAAGTTAATATAGTTATTTTGGGAGTTTGAATATTTTTAATCTTATCAAAAAAATTAGCATCAATGCTAGATTGAAACTTTTGATTTTCATCAATTAAAGTTTTAATGTAATTTTCAATATTGTTTTTGTTCATATTGTATATTTAATTAAAGTCCTACGCAAAAATTGGCTAAGCGAATAATATATATAATAGTTCACGCGAGACAATGAAACTGCATAAAATTAATTAAGTTTACAATAATATTGAATTTCTTGTCCTTGTTATTAGTTAATAGAATTATTACTCTATAAGATCACTTCATTTTTTTCATAGGCGGCGAACTTGTCTAAAAAGATCACCACGTCGATCTTGGATCTTCTCGAGATGACGGTTATTGTCATTGCGAGTGAAGCGTGGCAATCTTATGAGTATAAAAACGTCACCCGCGAGCGAAGCGTGGCAAACTCATAAGCAGTAATTTTAAGCGAAAGAGATCACCGACGTCGTCACCTTGTGACTCGCCCGCGCATGACGGTTATTGCCACCCACCAAAAAGCTTTCCTAACTACCAATTAAATCTTCAGTTTTTGCGCCAGTTGTAAGATTTTCATTGATTAATTTTTTATGAGTATCTTCATAATCTTTTAGCATATAACCGCGACCCCAAACTGTTTCAATATAGTTTGTACCATCAGAAGCATCTGCAAGTTTTTTACGAAGCTTACAAACAAACACATCAATAATTTTTATTTCTGGCTCATCAACGCTGCTATATAAATGGTTTAAGAACATTTCTTTTGTCAGGACTGTTCCTTTTCTCATAGCTAGCAGCTCTAAAATCGCATATTCTTTATTCGTTAAGTGCACTGGCTGACCATCAACTTCAACTGTTCTAGTGTCTAGATTAATTGCAACCTTGTCAAATCTTACAACAGATTCAGAATGTCCTTTTGACCTTCTGACAATTGCTTTCACACGTGCCACTAATTCGTCTCTATTAAACGGTTTAGTCAAATAATCATCCGCGCCAAAACCAAGGCCCTTAATTTTTTGATCTACTGCAGATAGTCCAGATAAAATCAAAATTGGAGTTTTTACTTTTGCAGATCTCAGGCGAAGTAAAACTTCGTAACCGTCAATATCAGGCAGCATTAAGTCCAAAATTACTAAATCATATGGAAAAGTTTTCCCAATGTCTACACCTTCTGTAGCCACCTCTGCTGTATCGCAAACCATTCCTTCTGAAGCTAATGCAAGTTCAATTGATCTTGCTGTAGAAGAATCATCTTCAATCAATAATATTCTCATATTCTTTCTCCTTTGTATGAATTGTTAATATTTTCGATACAAACTAACATATGATTCCAATTAAATCAAGTGTTTTTTTACGTATTTATTAATTTTTTAGTTTTTGCATAGATTATCTTATGGGGCTCATTAATATTATTCGCTTATCTCTTTAAATATTTCTTAAGACTGCACTTACCCTCTTAAGTACAAATTTAATTAAGAGCGCCAGCTCTATTGTTAAACTTGTACTGTTTAGCAGACGCCTATTTAAAACACCTAGAATCAAAAGCCGTTTTTATGTTGCTATTTTATTTCTCTAAAAGAGCTTTAAACATACTATTCTGACTGAGAATCGGAATTGTCTTTTACAGAACTATCTATTGTTAAATCTGAAGATTCTTCACTTTCTAAGCTCTCATCATCTGCTTCTTCATCTGAACTTTCTGCAATTAGTGACGCTGAAACTACATGCTCTTTCTTCTCTGTTTTGAACAAGATCACACCGCTTGTGCTTCTTCCTGTAACGCGGACGCTGTCTAGTTTACATCTAATTAATTTACCGCTATTAGTAATCAACATTAGTTCATCTTTGATATTAGCAGGCATAGAAGCCACAACATCTCCTGTTTTGTCAGACAGAACCATATTTGCAATGCCGCTACCACCTCTGTTGGTGATGCGATAATGATAGGCTGACGTTCTTTTCCCAAATCCATTTTCTGAAACAGTTAGAATAAACTCTTCTGCTTCTGCCATTGCAATTATTTGTTCTTTAGACAAAATTTCGGACAAATCTTGCGCCTCAAATTCATGCTCACCATTTGCAATTTCTATGCGCTTTGCAAACGGTATCGATAAGAAACTTTCTCTTTCTTCCGCGCTAGACTTTATGCCATGCAAAATAGTCATAGAAATTACTTCGTCACCCGCTCCAAGCTTCATTCCGCGCACTCCATCTGATGTACGGCTTTTAAATACACGAATTGCATCAACAGGGAACCTAATCGCTTTGCCTTTTTTGGTAGCAAGCAATATATGATCGTCTTGCATGCAAGCATGAACATTAACTAAACTGTCATCCTCGTCTAACCTAATTGCTATTTTACCATTTGCCTGAATTTTTTTGAAGCTAGACAGGTCATTTTTGCGTATATTACCTTTTGCAGTTGCAAACATAATATGCATATTATCCCACTCTTCTTTATTTTCTGGCATTGGCATTACGTCAGTAATTTTTTCGCCATTTGCTAGTGGCAATATATTGACAATTGGCCTACCTTTACTTTGTGGATTTCCAAGTGGTAATTTATAAAGCTTTAAGCTATGCACTTGACCAAAGCTTGTGAAAAACAAAAGCGGAGTATGAGTATTACCCACAAACAACTGCGTTGTAATATCCTCATCACGCATAGAAAGGCCAGACCTGCCTTTACCGCCACGTCTTTGCGCTCTGTATGTTGCAAGTGGCACTCTTTTAATGTAGCCACTATGGGTGATGGTTACCACCATTTCCTCACGTTGGATTAGATCTTCTATATCTTGATCAAAATTTCCTTCAATTATATCAGTTCTTCGGTCGTTTGCAAAATTCTCTTTAACATCTAACATTTCCTGCTTTAATATGCCAAGCAGCTTCTCTCTATTAGATAAAATTTCAACAAATTCTGTAATCTCTTTTGTTAGCCCCTCAAGATCTTGCTCTAGCTTGTCTTTTTCCATTGCGGTCAAGCGCTGTAACCTCATCTCTAAAATGGATTTTGCCTGTATTTCAGACAGATGTATTGTGCCATTATCTTTAATATTAGCTTTGTCATCTACCAATTTTATCAAATCAATAATAGCAGAACAATCCCAAGCTTTTTCCATAAGCTGCTCTTTTGCAACAGCAGGATTTGGTGCACCGCGGATGATTTTAATTACTTCATCAATATTACTAACAGCAATTCTAACGCCAAGTAATATATGAGCCTTATCTCTTGCTTTATTAAGTAGGAATATTGTTCTTCTAGTAATTACAACTTCTCTAAATTTAACAAAAGCAGATATGATTTCTTTCAAAGTCATTACTTTTGGCGCTCCATTGTCAAGTGCAAGCATTATTACGCCAAAGCTGGTACGCAGCTGAGTGTATGTATATAGCTGATTCAGCACAACATCTGCTACCGCATCTCGCTTAACTTCAACCACAACTCGTACGCCATCTTTGTTAGACTCATCGCGCAAATCACTTATTCCTTCTACGCGTTTATCGCGCACTAATTCCGCGATTTTTTCAACTAGCTTGGCTTTGTTAACCATATATGGCATTTCTTTTACAACAATCACCTCTTTGCCATTATGATCTTCAATTTCGCACTTACCTCGGAACATGATACTTCCACGCCCTGTTAAATACGCAGATTCTAAGCCATTTGTACCCAAAATTGTTCCGCCAGTAGGAAAATCCGGGCCTTTTACATAAGAAATCAACTCAATTGGGTCTATATCATTATTGTCTACATATGCACACGCAGCATCTATTACTTCACCAAGATTATGCGGAGGTATATTAGTTGCCATTCCAACTGCAATACCACCCGTGCCATTCACAAGTAGATTTGGAAACATTGCGGGTATAACTGAAGGCTCTTGTTCAGATCCATCATAATTTTCTTGAAAATCAACAGTTTCTTTGTCTATATCCTCTACTAAATTATGTGCTATTTTTGCCATGCGTGATTCCGTGTAACGCATAGCTGCCGCTGAATCGCCATCCATGGAACCAAAGTTACCCTGCCCATCCACAAGCGGAACACGAAGAGAAAAATCCTGCGCCATTCTTACTAATGAATCGTAAACAGCTCCGTCGCCATGCGGGTGATATTTACCAATTACATCACCGACAATTCTTGCTGATTTTCTGTGCGGTTTGTTGCTGACATAGCCACCTTCATACATTGAATATAGAATTCTTCGATGAACGGGTTTCAGACCATCGCGCACGTCTGGAATCGCCCTACTAACAATAACGCTCATCGCGTAATCCATATAGGAACTTTTCATCTCATCTGCAATTGTTACTGGCTCTAGATTTTTTCGCTCTGCATCACTCACGGGTATCACCTTTGAATTATTTATTTCATAACGCATAGAGATTAATTCATTTTTCAAATTATTGCAAGCAATTTAAACAAAAAAAATGTAAAAAAAATGCTTTTTTATTTACCCAAAAATCTAACCCACGCTTTCCAGTCTCTGATTCCCAGATCTTGTTCAAAATTCATTATGTCTATGTAAGCTTTTTTGCAAATTTCATCAGAAGGAATAATAAGCTCTTCGCCCGAAGATAAAATTGCGATCTGAGCTTTACAAGCTTGCTCGAAATGATAGCAATAAAACATTGCTTCATGGATCGTTTTACCGCCTGCAATAAAGCCATGATTGCGCATTATAAGTATATTTTTATCCGCAAGGTCATCAGCTAAATCACCACCCTGCTTAGCATTTAATGATAGTGCATCATAATCATGATATGCAAGATTATTATAAAAATGCAGCGCCCACTGACTGACCTGCAGCAAACCACGCTTCATAGAAGAAACAGCCACGCTTGCAATTGTA
Source organism: Alphaproteobacteria bacterium (assembly GCA_020628955.1). Lineage (GTDB taxonomy): Bacteria > Pseudomonadota > Alphaproteobacteria > Rickettsiales > Rickettsiaceae > Megaera_A. The sequence continues at coordinate 6,091 of JAHDEH010000028.1, read as the reverse complement.
TGCAGGTGGAAAATTGCATTTAGATCTTGGCGTTTTTTATATATATTTCCATGAATTATATAACCAGTTTTATTATATTGAAGCTCAGAACCATCAAGCACCTCTCCGCCTAAACTAACTTTCAACAAATTATCAGCAGTCACCTCTTCAAAGCGCATACCAAAAGGAAAAATATAATAATAATCAGCGCCATTTGGTCTCGCAGAAAGATGCGTGTAAGTATGATCATCCATCCCAAGCTTAGCAAGAATTTGATAAGCGTATGCTAAATTTTTTTTAATCTCTAGGTCTTCTTTATCCATAATTTAATTTTATAGTTATATAATAATGCAACACTAGTATCCAAGCATCAAGTTAAAAGTTAATTTACATTTAAATAGTTCAACTTAAGCAGCCTCGATTGTTGCAAAATCCATTTGCCTGTAGCGCAAAGCTTCGGCAACATGAACCTTCTTTACCCATTTGTCTCCAGCAAGATCTGCTATAGTCCTAGCTACTCTTAATATTCTATTATATGAGCGCATTGAAAGTCTGAATTTTTTAGCAGCCTCATTAATCATATCTCTGCCTTCGTCAACCGGTACAGCATAATCTATTAATAGCTGTCCATCAAGAGAATTATTTAATTTAATGTCATATCCTTCATATCTTTCTTGCTGAATTTTGCGCGCGAGCAGCACTCTTTGCGCTACTGCAGCGCTAGACTCTTCATTTGTTGGCTCAAGTATTTTGTCATATTCATACCCTTGCTCCAAACTCCCAACCTCTATGTGCAAATCAAATCTATCCAATATTGGCCCAGAAATTTTAGACACATAATAACTTCCACAAGAAGGCGCCTTGCTACAAGCTTTATAAGGATCGCTTAAATAACCACATTTACATGGATTCATAGCGGCAATCAACTGAAAATTAGCTGGGTATTTTACATGAGCCCCAGAGCGAGATATAACAACATTCCTAGTCTCCATTGGTTGACGCAGCGACTCCACAACACTGCTATTGAACTCAGGAAGCTCATCTAAAAACAAGACACCATTATGGGCAAGCGAAATCTCTCCAGGCTTTACTTTTCTACCAACTCCTCCGCCAACCATAGCTGGGCTGCTGCACGAATGATGCGGCGCCCTGAAAGGTCTTTGCCGCGTTAAGCAACCATCCTTAATCTGCCCCGCAATGCTTGCAATAGTACTACACTCAAGCATTTCTGACGCGCTTAAGTTTGGCATTATACCAGGAAGGCGCGCAGCCAGCATCGACTTCCCAGAGCCAGGAGGCCCAAACATCAGCATATTATGCCCACCAGCAGCTGCAATTTCAAGAGCTCTTTTGGCTATTTTTTGCCCCTTGATATCTTTTAAATCAGGATATGCCACCTCATCTTCAGATATTCCAGGCTTAGGGTGCTGCATAACCTGCACTCCTTTAAAATGATTAACAAGTTGCAACAAATTATCTGGCGCTAATATATTTTCATTTCCAGACCACGCAGCCTCCGCGCCGTTGGCCCTTGGACATATGAGCCCCTTGTTCCTAGCTGTTGCACCCATCGCAGTTGGCAAAACGCCATTGATTGGTAATATTTTTCCATCAAGGCCAAGTTCACCAAGTATCAAATAATCACTCATTTCATCAGTAGGCAACGCTCCCATGCTAGCTAAAATCGCAACGCTAATTGCAAGATCAAAATGACTACCTTCTTTTATCAAATCTGCAGGCGCTAAATTGATCAAAATCTTTTTTGCAGGCAAACTAAGTCCAATAGATGAAAGCGCAGCACGTACCCGCTCCTTGGATTCAGCTATTGTTTTATCTGCAAGACCTACTATAGTGAATCTAGGAACACCAGGCTCCATTTGTACTTGCACATCAACATCTGTAATCTCAACGCCGCTAAATGCCAAGCTAGAAATTTTTACTATCACAATATTATGCTCTTAATTTTTTATAAAATAAACTTAGCTAAATCAATATTTTTCATAAATCCATCAAGCTGCTTATTTACAAAATCTCCATCTACACTAATTTTCTTACTTTTTGAATCAGAAACATCATAACTAACCTCTTCAAGCAAATTTTCAAGTATTGTATGTAATCTTCTTGCTCCAATATCTTCAATCTCTGCATTAAAATTTGTTGCATGAGTTGCAATAGATTCTATCGCCTCATCCGTAAATTCAAGCTCCACTCCTTCCGTTGCAATCAGGGCAATATATTGTTTTATTAAACTTGATTCTGGCTCCGTTAGGATCTTGATCATATCACTTTTAGTTAACGACTTCATTTCTACCCTAATTGGCAAACGCCCTTGCAATTCAGGCAACAAATCAGAAGGCTTTGATAAATGGAAAGCGCCAGAGGCAACAAACAGAATATGATCAGTTTTAATAACACCATATTTAGTTGTTACATTAGTTCCTTCAATAAGCGGAAGCAAATCACGCTGCACACCTTCACGGCTCACCTGCCCACCTCGCACATCAGAACTAGAGGCTATTTTGTCAATTTCATCTAAGAACACTATTCCGTCATTTTCGATAGATTTAATCGCCTGCATAATGCTTTTTTCTTCATCAATCATCTTGTCCGATTCTTCGGCTGTGATTATCTTTAGAGCGTCTTTGACTATTAGTTTTTTCTGCTTTAATTTATCACCACCAAGAGCCTTTCCTAGCAAATCTCCTACATTTAGCATGCCAACCGAAGCTCCAGGCATACCGGGTATATCAAAGCTACCACCACCAACAGAAGGAGAGTCTTTTACACCAATTTCAATCTCTGTGTTATTAAGTTCGCCGCTTAAAACTTTCACGCGGAATTTATCTCGAGTTTCAGAAGACGCGCTCGAGCCTACTACAGTATCCAAAATACGCTCAACCGCCATTAATTTTGCTTTTTCCTCTACTTCCTTGCGCGCGCTCTCTTTTTCTGCATTAACTGCAATTTCAGTTAAGTCTCTGATGATTGACTCAACATCCCTGCCAACATAACCAACTTCAGTAAATTTTGTAGCCTCTACTTTAATAAAAGGGGCATTAGCAAGCCTAGCTAGCCTTCTTGCTATCTCTGTTTTACCAACGCCTGTGCTGCCAATCATTAAGATATTTTTAGGTGATATTTCGCTTCGCATCGGCTCTGCAACATGCGCTCTTCTATAGCGATTGCGAAGTGCCACTGCAACTGCTTTTTTTGCCGGTTCCTGGCCTACTATAAACCTATCTAGTTCTGCAACAATTTCCGCAGGTTTCAAACCCATTTTGTTCTTATTTTTCATATTATTCATTTTTATTACTTTACTTAACTTTTTCTGTTATTATATTGTGATTTGAAAACACACAAATATCAGCAGCTATATTCATAGACTTTAGCGCCACCTCTTCAGCGCTGAGCTTGGTGTCAGCCGAGAGTATACCCCGCGCCGCAGAAAGCGCAAAAAATCCACCAGAGCCGATAGCTGCAACATTATGCTCGGGCTGGATAACATCACCATTTCCGCTAATAACTAATATATCGTCTTTATCCGCAACAATCAGCATAGCCTCTAGCCTTCTTAAATATTTATCAGTTCTCCAGTCTTTTGCAAGTTCAACCGCGCTCCTAACCAAAGCCTGTCCATGCTTTTCCAGTTTCGCCTCTAATCTTTCAAACAGAGTAAATGCATCAGCAGTAGAGCCAGCAAAGCCAGCGACTATTTTGTTGTTTGACAAAGATCTGAGCTTTCTAGCCGTTCCCTTCATAACACAATTTCCAAGAGAAACCTGCCCATCTGCTGCAATAACTACTTCATTATCTTTTTTGATACACAGTATGGTTGTACCGCGCAAGCCGGTTCTGTTTCCTGCATTAATATTATCTGACATAATTCCTTTTTATTTTTTTAAATATTTTTTGTACACTCACATATAAATAAACATTAAATCAAAGAATTACAAGTATCAAAATGATTTTTTATAAAATAATTTTCTCAAACCCTTTACTATTTGAATTTAATAACTATATTCATACTATACAAAAAATTATTAGAAAAAAAATGTACGACATTAATAATATATTTTACAAAATAATCAACAAAGAAATAGAAACAGATATTTTATTTGAAGATGATGCTCTCATAGCAATAAAAGACATCGCTCCAGCTGCTGATGTGCATTTACTAGTAATACCTAAAAAAGAATATGTGGATTATGATGATTTTGTAAATAATGCAAACGCAGAAGAAATAGTGCATTACTTCAAGATGCTAGACTTTATTGCAAAAAAATTTAATGCAAATGATTACAGACTGGTTTCGAATAAAGGCGGCGAATCTGGGCAATCGGTGTTTCATTTTCATACACATATATTAAGCGGCCTACATAATAAAAATTTAACTGACGAGAATTTATGAGTAAAAAATATAATATAGCCATAATTGGCGCAACAGGCAATGTTGGCAGAGAGGTTCTGAAACTGCTAGAGGAAAAGGAGTTTCCAGTATCCTCTATAATCGCAGCCGCATCCGAAGACTCTGTTGGTAAGCAAGTTAGCTTCAAGGATTTAACTCTGAGCGTTATGCAAATGCCACAAGTTGATTTCTCGAAGATAGATATTGCATTTTTTTGCGCAGGATCTGAAGTTGCATCTAAATATGCACAAAAAGCAGCAAAACTCGGGTGTATTGTAATTGATAAATCATCATATTTTAGGCAAAACGATGATGTTCCATTAATTGTACCAGAAGCTAATTTAGCTAAAATTAAAGATTTCAAGGGAGGTATAATTGCAAATCCTAATTGTTGCACAATCCCTATCGCTGCAGCACTGAAGCCGCTAGATAACGCCGCAAAAATTAAACGTGTTGTCATTTCAACATATCAATCAGTTTCTGGCGCTGGTAAAGCTGCAATGGACGAACTTTACAACCAAACAAAAGCAAAATTCCTATTCAGCGCAATAGAGCCAGCTGCTTTTAAACATCAAATAGCTTTTAACTTATTTCCTCAAATAGACGAGTTTGAAGAAAATGGTAGCACAGGAGAAGAGACAAAAATAAAAAATGAACTCACTAAGATATTAGGTGACCACATCAAAACTAGCGTAACATGCGTGCGCGTACCTGTGTTTGTTTCGCATTCTATGTCTGTGAATATTGAATTTGAAGATAAAATGAACGCTGAAGAAGCTGAAGAAATTTTATATGAAGCAGATGGCATAACAGTCCATAACATAGAAAATGAACATAAATACGCAACACCAATTGAAGCTGTAGAGTGCGACGATATTTTTATTTCTAGAATAAGGGACGATGAATCTGCAGCAAATAGCATCAATATGTGGATATGCACTGACAATATGCGCAAAGGGGCGGCTCTTAATGCAGTTCAAATCGCACAAGAGGTAATAAAAGACGATTAATTATTATGATAGAATTTTCTAAACAAGATGTAGATACAATAAAACAAAGCGCAGCAAAAATCATTTCATTTAAATTCATAGGAGAAAATGATAAATTGCAGCAAGTTGACTATACGCATACCAGCCTGAAGGAAAATTTAATCATTACTGAAAATGCTGATTTGGAACTAATAAAAAATAAATATTTTGACGATCCTTTTAGAGCAATCGCAACTCATAACTTTTTTTGTTACAGCAAGAATTTGCATTTAACACAAAGGCAAAAACTACTAGAGCACGAAAAAAACATTGATTCCAAATTTGAAGCTCAGTTAAAAATTTGGAATGCACACCAATCAAATAACATTAATGCAGATTATATTAATATAGATGCAAATTTACGCTCTGATATAATGCTAAAATTAGACGAAATTGGCGTAAAAACAACTAGTCATAGTTCATGTAACACCAGCGCAGCTAGTATTATGGGATTTAAAGCTAATAATTTATTAGAATTAGTGGACAATATCTTAATAAGCAAATATATTATAGCAAATTGCTATGCAAGCTATGGCTTACTGGCGGAATTTATTAATCCAAACAATCCAGGCGAAATTAATATTATATTAACACACCAAGAATCAAAGAAAAAAATTAAATTGAATCATAAAGGTGAGAACGATATATGTTCAGAACTGCTTGGAATAAAACTTGAAAA
>JAHDEH010000027.1 GCA_020628955.1 Alphaproteobacteria bacterium | reverse complement strand
GGTATATTGCATCGCCATTATTATTTTGCTCTATTATTTCAGCGCGCTGCAACATATTTGTTGCTACTTTCTTGAATTCTATAAATTCTGGAGTGTTTTTTATATCGATCTCCGCGTCATTATCGTCATTTATATTTGCCTCTACCGTCATGTCTGCAGGACTTTGCAGAAAATAGCCATACCTTGCATCAAGTTCCTGAAATTGCTGCAATATTATTTCGTCTGTTGGGATAACTAAAGCCTTTAGTTTTGACATCTCCTGGTCTCGCGCCTTGTCAATTATATTTTGACTATAATCCTTAGAGCTCATATTTTGCATTACAGTGCTTAATTGCTGCTTAGCTGCTGCTAGTTCTTGGATATCCGTTTCCTTTGAGGCAAAAAACTCACGCTGCAATTTATTTTTCTGGGTATTAATTAATCTCAGCTCAGTTGTTACAGCTTTGAATTCAGCATCATTATAATTTAAGGCTTTTTGCGCAGTGGTTAATTCAGCTATTTCCTCATTTAAAGTAACTTGCCTGGTTTCTAGCTTTGCCTTTTTCTTGTCATTGATATTTTTTGTAAGCTTTATACTTAGCTTTTTAAGCTCAGTTTGTTTTTTCTTTAGCTCTTTACTTACCTTATCAAATTCTGATTTTTTTGCCTGCAAGGGTTCTAATCTAGCATTTATTTCAGGCTTTTTGCTTTCAAGCTCAGCAACACTAGCCTCCATAGCTTTAAACCCATCTGGGTCCAGCCGTTTAATAGATTCTTTGATTTCTGCCTGCTCCGCTTGTAGCTGAGGTCTAATTAAGGTGCTATATTCTTGCTCCAGCCTTGTTTGTAATGATTTTTTTATATCAAATAAATCTAGCTCTTTATTTTCATTATTATTATTTTTATTAACTTTATTATCCTTACTCATAAATCTTGCCCCAATTAAATTACATAATTTAATTTATTGTAACATATTTTTTATACAAAGAATTATATTTAGCAAATAAAATATATCATGTTATTCATTTTGCAGTTTACAGCGTGTTATTTTTGCACTAATTGAAATAAGTTAGTAGTCAATTTTTAATACGCCAACCAATATTAATTAATTTGACTAAAATTACATACATAATGATATTGGCGCTAATTAAAAAAATGCAGCCTGCCATTATATTACCATCTGCATTGCCGGTTAAGCAATATCTGAATCCGTCAATCATGTAAAAGAAAGGGTTGAATAAATTAACGCGCTGAAAAAATATCGGTAGCGCAGAAACAGAATAAAAAGTTCCCGACAAAAAAGAAAATGGTGTAATTATATAACTCGTAATTGCAGCATGTTGGTCGAAAGAGTTGGCTATTAACCCAGATAAAAGACCCATTTGACCAAGAAGGGAGCAAGAAAATAATACATAAAAAATGAGTAATATCGGGTGCTGCATCTGGTATTCAATGAATGGTATTAGCGATATGGAAACTGCTAGCCCTACCAATATACCCCGTAAAACAGCACCAATCGTAAATGCTATAACTATTTCAGGGCCACTGAATGGGGGCAGTAATATATCCGTGATATAGCCAAGCATCTTGCTCATTATGAAAGAAGATGCACTATTGGCAAATGCATGCTGAATGATGCTCATAGCAATTAAACCATAGCCCATAAAGTTTATGAATTTAATGCCATTTATTTCAGAGCGCCCAGAACCTATTGCAAGTACAAAAACTGCTAAAAATATCAGCGCTGATACAACGGGCGTTAGTATAGTTTGATTATAAACTTTTAAAAATCTTTTTATTTCGCGCAGCGATAAAATATAAGTGCCGTACCAGTTAATTTTTTCCATCTTTTTCCTTCAGAATTATTTAGTATTAATTTTATTAAAACTATGATATATTCCCGCATGAATTAAATCAATAGTAAAAATAAATATATGACAAAAAAGCTTTATATCAAAACATATGGCTGCCAGATGAATGTTTATGACTCTATTAAAATGCAAGAATTGCTTGAGCCTTTTGGTTTTGAAAAAACAGAAATTATTGAAGACGCAGATATGGTGATATTAAACACTTGCCACATACGCGAAAAAGCATCTGAAAAAGTATATTCTGAACTTGGCAGGATAAAGAAAATAAAAGATAAAAGAATAGAAGAAGGAAAAGCAGATTCTATTATAGTAGTCGCTGGCTGCGTTGGGCAAGCAGAGGGCGAAGAGATATTCAGAAGAACCCCTTATGTTGATATCGTCGTTGGACCGCAATCATACCACACTTTGCCGCAATTAGTTGCAAAATTAGCTCGCTCTGAAAAAAGATTGATAGAGCTTGACTTTATTGAAGAAGAAAAATTTGACAATTTACCAGAGCATAATGGATCCCAAGGTGCTAGTGCTTTTGTTTCTATTCAAGAAGGTTGTGATAAATTTTGTACATTTTGTGTTGTGCCATATACTAGAGGAGCTGAATTTTCCCGTCCAGTAGAGCAAATATACCGCGAGTCTATGGTGGTTGTAGAAAAAGGAGCTAAAGAAGTGCAGCTTCTTGGCCAGAATGTTAACGCCTATCATGGCAAGGCAGCGGATGAAACCGATTGGAATATTGCCAATTTGATAAGCCATGTTGCAAAAATCAATGGTCTTGAGCGCATTCGCTACACAACATCGCACCCGCGCGACATGGATGATGAGCTAATAGCGCTACATGGAACTGAAGCGAAATTAATGCCATTTTTGCATCTGCCTGTTCAATCTGGCTCTAATAAAATATTAAAAAAAATGAACCGCAAACATACAAGAGAAGAATATTTTACTATAATAGATAAACTTCGCGTGGCTCGCCCAGATATTGTTATGTCTTCTGACTTTATAGTTGGCTTTCCAGGAGAAACAGACGAAGATTTTGCAGATACTTTAGACCTCGTGAAGAAAGTGAAATATGGACAATGTTTTTCATTTAAATATAGCCCAAGACCAGGAACACCAGCTGCATCACATGAACAGGTACCAGAAAAAGCAAAAACAGAGCGCCTGGCAATTTTGCAAAAAGAATTAATGAAGCAGCAATTAGAGCTTAATGAGTCTTGCATTAGCAAAACTATGCCTGTTTTATTTGAAAAAAATGGCAAGCACAAGGGGCATATAGTTGGAAAAACCCCATATATGCAATCTGTTTACATCGAAAATGTTAATAAAAACTTGATTGGGCAGACAGTTAATGTCAAAATGGTCAAGGCTGGCTTGACTAGCTTAGCTGGTGAAATTATAAATTAGAAATTAATTATGTTGCTTAGATTTTTCCTATTTTGCTTAAAGATAGCTTTAATGATGTCAATCGTTGGAGTTATTATTGCTTCCATTGTTGTGTATATTTATAGCAGAGATTTGCCAGACCATTCAGAACTTGACAAATATTACCCGCCATCTATCACTAGAATGTATTCATCTGATGGCAAGTTAATAGAAGAATACGCGAAAGAGCATAGAATTTTTGTTCCAATAAATTCTATTCCAAAACAATTATCTGAAGCCTTTATTGCAGCTGAGGATAAGAATTTTTACTCTCATCCTGGCCTGGATTTTATCGGTATAATCAGAGCGTCTGTAAGCAATGTATATAATGTTGTAAAAGGTAGGCGTATGGAGGGTGCTTCTACTATCACCCAGCAGGTAGTGAAAAATTTCCTACTTTCCTCAGAGCGCTCTTTGGACAGAAAAATTAAGGAAGCTATATTATCATATAGAATATCGCAGTTATTTACCAAAGAAGAGGTTCTAGAATTATACTTAAATCAGATTTATCTTGGCAAAGGTGCCCACGGAGTTGCAACTGCGGCATTGCACTATTTTAATAAGTCTGTAGAGGAATTGACACTAAATGAATGCGCAGTGCTAGCTTCACTTCCTAAAGCTCCATCTAAATATAATCCGGCAAAAAACTATAAACGCGCGTTTCAGCGTAAAAATTATGTATTGCTGCGTATGTATGAAGATGGATATATAACAGAAGAAGAAGCTAGAAATACTACAAAAGAGCCAATTAAGCTTGCTAAATTCGACAAGATTCAAACATTAGATGCAGATTATTACGCCTCCAGAGTACGCGCTGAAATAATAGGCATGTTTGGCGAAGAGTATTTTTACACAGCAGGGCTTACTGTTATTACTTGCGCAGACTCTGTTATGCAAAATGCAGCTGGAGAGGCGCTGAGGCGTGGCATAAAAAATTATGATATGAAAAGGGGTTACCGTGGCCCACTTCGTAAAATATCAATTGATAATTGGAAGAAAAAATTAAATGAATTAAAAATTCCAGCAGGTCTTCGTCAATACAAAATGGCAGTGGTCTTAAATGTTGAAAATGACAAGGCGCTAATTGGAATAAGGGATGGTTCCAAGCATCATATTTATTTGAAAGATATGAAATGGGCAGCAACCAATATAAAATCTGTGCATAAAATACTGAAAAAAGGCTATGTTGTTGCGATAGAACAAAAAGATAAAAAATATGAATTACAACAAATACCAAAAGTTAATGGTGGAATTATGGCGGTGGATCATTCGACAGGCAGGGTTCTTGCAGCTATTGGTGGCTATGATTTTGACGGCAGTAAATTTGACAGAACTACTCAAGCCAAACGCCAACCTGGGTCTTTAATTAAACCATTTGTTTATTTGGCAGCCCTCGAGAAAGGTGCGGAGCCAAACGATATTTATGAAGATGCTCCAATAGATGTTCATCAAGGTAGAGGAATGCCTATTTGGCGACCAAAAAACCACGATAGTAAATTCCAAGGCCCAATGACACTACGCCGAGGACTTGAAAAATCTCGTAATACTGTTACTGTCAGGGTGGGACAAACTGCAGGACTCAATAATATTCTAAAATTAATAAGAAGATTTGGTATTAACGAGAACCCTGCAAGAAGACATTCTATAGTGCTTGGTTCATTAGAAACAACTCTCAGTAATATGGTTACGGCATATGGCTCAATTGCCAACGGAGGGAAAAAGCTAGAGCCGCATTATATTGAAATGATTAAAGACAGAAAGGGCAATGTTATATATAAAAGAGATTACACCGAATGTAGCATTTGCAAAAAGGGAAAGGTTAATGCAACCGGGAAACTTATTGTACCAAATATTGAAAAGCCATCAATGGAAAAAATAGCAGACGATGCTACAACATATCAGATGACTTCAATACTTGAAGGAGGTGTTAAATTTGGCACTAGCCGAAGAGCTAGTAAATTAAAGCATAACATAGCAGGCAAAACAGGCACAACCAATGATGCAAAAGATGCTTGGTTTGTTGGATTTACACCGCAAATAGTTGTGGGAACATATGTTGGATTTGATAACCCGCGCACGCTTGGCAAAAGAGCTTACGGCTCTAATACTGCGCTACCTATTTTTGTTGATTTTATGAAAAATGGCTATGAAAATCAACCTATTGTTAAATTCCCTGTGCCAAAATCTATTGAGCTAAAACCAATAGATAGAGAAACAGGTCAATTATCATGGGATAGTAATGGTTTTATAGAGGCATTTAAATCTTATAATTATAGACCAAAAGACTATAATTCAGCATTGGAAGACAGAAAAGAAGAAGATGGCATGATAGTTCCAGATAGCAACCCAGATGCCGGAGAAGAAACTGTAAATAACATAGATATTGAAAAATATAATATTGAAGATAATAAAAATATAGCACCAAGTGATGCAGATCCTTTTTCTAGGATACAAGAGCGCGATCAGTCACATGAGTTATATTAACAATAAGGAGATGATAATGACGGAAGCAGAGAAAAAAAAATATAATAAATGGCGTATTCGAATATTGATATCTATCATAGTTGGATATGGCATGTATTATTTATGCAGGCAAAATTTATCTATGATTATGCCTGCTTACATGCAAGAATTTGGTTACAGTAAAGATGATATGGGATCTATTTTATCTATTGCTGCTTTTACTTATGGCGTTGGTAAATTCGTGAATGGGCATTTGAGCGACAAATCTAATGCGCGTTATTTTATGCCGCTTGGCCTTGCTACTTCTGCTATTGTTACTTTATGTCTTGGATTTAATAATGGTATAATTACTTTTGGTGTTTTATGGGTGATTAATAATTGGTTTCAGTCAATGGGCTGGCCACCTGCTGCAAGAATGCTAACACATTGGTTCGCCCCTAAAGAACTTGGTGCTAAGTGGGCACTTGGTGCATCATCGCATCAAATTGGCGGAGCATTGACAATTATATATACAGGTTATTTAGTAGAAAACTATGGCTGGAGATCGGCATTTTACTTGCCAGGTTTAATTGCCTTAGTTGCTGCATTTATTTTATATATGCTACTTCGAGACTCACCAAAAAGCATGGGGCTGCCACCGGTTGAAACATATAAATCGGATTTTAATGCGCACGATAACAATGCAGAATATGAAGAAGATAATCTAACTACAGAAGAGATATTTGGAGCAGTGTTTTGTAATATAAATATATGGTATATGTCTTTTGCAAATCTTTGTTTATATATAGTTAGGATTGGTATTATTTACTGGGCGCCTTTATTCTTAAGCGAGTTTAAAGATATAGCTATTCATAATGCAAAATACCATGTGGCAGCATACGAGATTGTTGGGCTGCTGGGCGGAATTTCTGCTGGATGGATGTCAGACAAAATAATGAATGGTCAAAGAGGGCCAATAGCTGCAATCTTTATGCTGTGTTTGGCAGGTGCATTGACTTTATTTTGGTATATGCCACCAGGCGAGAGTACACTCAGCGCAATTTTGTTGGTTTTAGTAGGATTTTTTGTATATGGTCCACAAGTGCTGGTTGGCGTTGCATCTGCTGATTTTTCTTCCAAAAAAGCAGTCGGTACTGCAAATGGGTTTGTTGGAACAATGGCCTATATTGGAGCTGCAATATCTGGAAAACCAATTGGAAAATTAGTTGATATTTATGGCTGGGATGCAGCTTTTATTTTCTTTATTAGTTTCGCAATGCTTGGATGTTTATGCTTTGTTCTTTCTTGGATCAATAGCGCAAAATCTGAGGCTATTAATTAAAGTTACAATATTTATGATATTTATCATTATATTGCGATATTTAAGATAGGAAAATTTTAATGACCTTGAATGTTTTTTTTAAAATATAATTTACATATTATATTAATTAGTGTAGTATGTTTGTGAAATTTCAAATTAATTAAAATCACTAAAAAAATGCGGATATTTCCATTGCAACTAATTTCAAGCAATCCTCAGTTTGATTTCATTAAAATGCGTAAAATAAGCATTGGACTTTCTCTTGTTCTGATGTTACTTAGCGCAATTTCTATTAGTATGTATAAATTTAATTTTGGTATAGATTTTATCGGAGGAATTAATATCGAAATAAGACCAGAGCAAGAAACAGATATTGGCAAAATGCGCGAAATATTATCTGATCTTGAGATGGGAGAGGTAATGATTCAGTCTTTTGGCACAGAAGGCGACATATCAATAAGAGTTGGAGTGAATAGCGAAGCGAAGTTAATGGAAAATATTGCTCTAATAAAAAAAACACTAACTGAAAATTTTGATTATAATATAGATTACAGAAAAGTTGACTTTGTTGGGCCGCAAGTTGGCGCGCAAATGATACGCTCAGGGACAATTGCAATGAGCCTGGCCTTTGCTGCAATAATGCTATATGTGTGGGTTCGTTTTGAATGGCGTTTTGGCGTTGGTGTATTAATTGCATTGATGCATGACGTATTTTTGGGCCTAGGATTTATGAGCATAGGAGCATATGATTTCAATTTAAGCTCTGTTGCAGCTATCTTGACCATTATTGGTTATTCCGTAAATGACTCTGTTGTTGTGTATGATAGAATTAGAGAGAATTTACGAAAATATACGGCACTTCCTATTAATGCAATAATCAATAAAAGTATAAACGAAACCTTATCACGTACGGCCATGACGTCTGTGACTACATTGCTTGCAAATTTAGCTTTAATAATACTTGGTGGTGAAGCAATCAGAAGCTTTAGTTTACTAGTGTTTATTGGAATATTAGTAGGAACCTATTCTTCTATCTTTATAGCGGCACCAATTTTAACTCTATTTAATGTAAAAAAATATAAAAAAGAAGATCATGAAAATTTCAGCGAATGATATAAAAGCAGGCAACGTCCTGGACTATGAAGGGGAGCTTTGGTCGGTAGCAAAAAACCCAGACCACACCAAGCCTGGAAAGGGCGGGGCTTATGTACAAGTGGAGATGAAAAATTTACGCACTGGTAATAAACTAAACCAACGTTTTAGCTCTACAGACACTGTAGAAAAAGCATTTCTAGAGCGCAAAAAAATGCAATTTTTATATGCAGAAGATACAAATTTAGTATTTATGGATCCAGAATCTTTTGAACAAATTTATTTAGCTGCCAAATTACTAGACGATAAACTGCCTCTGCTTACAGATGGCATGGAAGTGGATATAGAGTTTTATCAAGATAAACCCCTATCTATTAAGCTGCCAGCGAATGTTATTGTTGAGGTAGAAATGACTGATCCAGTTATTAAGGGTTCAACTGTAACTTCTTCATATAAGCCGGCAATATTAACCAACGGCCTTAAAGTAATGGTGCCACCATATCTTGTGACGGGTGAAAAAATAGTTATTAAAACAGAAGATCTAACTTTCGTAGAAAGAGATAAATCATGAGCAATCAATTAAATTTAGTTATAGATGCAACTAGAAAAGCATCAAAATTCTTGATGCGCGATTATTTAGAATTGGAAAGTTTGCAATCTTCCAGCCGCAGGCATGATGATTATGCTAAAAAAGCAGAAGAAAAAGCGAAAACTATATTGCAAGAGAATTTAGGCAGGTTTTTTCATCACGTTATATCTGAAAAAGAAGAAGTAAATAGCATTCAATCTAACGCAAAGATTGCAGTTATAGAAGCAATTGATGGGATATCAAATTTTAAGCGCGCATTGCCATTTTTTGGAATCATGGTAACTATTTTTGCCAATAAAGATGGTCAAATGGAACCTGAAAATGTAGTATTAAATTTTCCAGCACTTGGTGAAATTTTTTCATGCGAAAAAAGCAAAGGTGCTAAACTAGAGAGATATTACTCTAACATTCCGGGAGCGATTAAAATGCGCGTTTCTTCTGTGAAGTTGGCCAATGAGGGTGTTGCGTGCGTGAGCAACAAGACAGATGCCGCATCTTTTTCAGGCGTGCGGTCATTTGATTCAGATTTATATTCTATTGCCATGCTTATATCTGGAAAAGTAGATTTTGTTTCATATAAACAAAATGCTCTAACAAATCAAGGTATAGAACTTATTGTGAATGAAGCAGGTGGTAAATTCGAGCAGCAAGATGGGCTTGTTATAGCTACAAATAATAAAATTAAATAAAACATCTTTGCTGTTAATTTAAGAATATTGCTATGATGAATTTTTGATATTAATAATTTTAAAGTTACATATTTATAAGTGAAAAAATTTACCTTTAAAGAACATTTTCTGGAACTAAAAAATAGATTTCTAAAAATCTTTTTATTATTTCTGGCGATGTTTGCACTATGTTTTTATGGCAGCGATTATTTATATAAAATTATATTAAAGCCATTAATTGCACTTGATGAGTTTAACAGAAAAAAAATAATCTATACTGGACTAACAGAAGCCTTTTTCTCTTATATCAAAATTTCTGTATTTTTTGCATTTATTATGATATATCCATTTATTTGCCTGCAAATATATAAATTCATAAGGCCAGGCCTTCAGCAAACAGAGCTTGCTATTATTCGCTCCTTATTTATTCTTTCTCCAGCTTTATTTTATTTGGGCAGCGCTTTTATGTTTATTATCGTAATGCCAAATGCCTGGATATTTTTTCTCAGCTTTGAAAGTGCTGATGTTGGTATGCCGCTTGTACTTGAGGCAAAAATAAGTGAATATTTAGACCTTGTAATACAGCTGACACTTGCTTTCGGGCTTGCTTTTCAAATGCCAATCGCTATGATTATATTATGTATGATGAACCTAATAAGCTCAGTGGCAATGGCTGCAAAAAGAAGATTTGCTATTGTGATAATTTTTATTATTGCTGCAATTTTCACGCCACCAGATATTTTGAGTCAATTTGCACTTGCAATACCGCTCATTTTATTATATGAAACATCAATTATTTTATGTAAATTTATAGAAAAGAAGGAATAGTAACAGTGCTAGATATAAAATGGATTAGAGAAAATCAAAACGACTTTAACAAATTAATGCAAAAAAGAGGATTAAAAATAGATGTAGAAAATCTATTGTCCCTAGAAGAAGAAAAAAGGCAGCTAGTAACTCTAGCACAGCAATTTCAACAAGCAAAAAATAGCAAGACAAAAAAACTTGGTAGTCTGAAGGACAAAAAGGGCGCTGAATTTGAAAGCATCAAGCATGATGTAGAAGACATAAATGAAAAGCTAGCAGAAATATCTGCTAAATTAGATGGCGGTGATGAGCTTCAGAAAATTATGGATAATATGCCCAATATTCCTGCGCCAGATGTGCCTTACGGCAAAAGCGAAGAAGAGAATGTTTTAATACATGAGTTTGGCAAACCAAAAGAAATTAAAAATGCAAAAGAGCATTTTGATTTAGGGCGCAATCTTGGCATGATGGACTTTGAGCAAACAGCTAAAATTTCTGGCAGTAGGTTTGTGACCCTTAAATCTGGTCTTGCACGCCTTGAGCGCGCACTGATTAATTTCATGATGGATATTCATATTGAAAAATTAGGATCTAAGGAAATATCGACACCAGTATTAGTGCGTCCAAAAGCTATGTATAATGTTGGGCAATTACCAAAATTTAGCGAGGATTCTTACCTAACAAGCTGCGGTGAGTACCGACTTATTCCAACAGGTGAAGTAACGCTGACTAATATGGTGGCAGATTCAATTTTAAAACCAGAAGAATTACCTATGCGCTTTGTGGCTTACACTGAGTGTTTCCGCTCGGAAGCTGGAAGCGCGGGTAGAGATACTAGGGGAATGATTCGTAACCATCAATTTGGTAAAGTAGAGCTTGTGGCAGTCACTACGCCTGAAGAATCGGCAAAAGAGCACGAAGCAATGCTAGCATCATCTGAAGAAGTGCTTAAAAGACTAGAGATTCCATATAGGGTTATGTTACTTTGCGGAGGTGATATGGGTTTTTCTGCAAGAAAAACTTACGATATTGAAGTTTGGCTACCAGGGCAAAATAAATACAGAGAAATTGCTAGCATTTCAAATTGCGAAGATTTTCAAGCAAGGCGCATGAAGGCGCGCTATAAAGAGCCAGTATCTGGCAAAAAAATTCTAGTTCATACGCTAAATGGCTCGGGAGTTGCTGTTGGCAGAGCAATTGTTGCTATAATGGAAAATTATCAAAATGAAGATGGTTCTATTTCAGTGCCTACAGCTCTGCAGCCATATATGGGCGGGCAAAGTTTGATAAGCCGTCGTGACTCTGTATAATGGATATTTATCTCATTTCAGATATAATTGGCATTATTGGCGTAGCGCTTGTAATATTTGCATATTTTTTGCTGCAGGCAGAGCGGGTCTCTGCTAGATCTAGCATTTATCTTTATTGCAACTTGTTTGGCTCCACAATGCTTTTATTTTCATTATATTATCACTGGAATTTAGCCTCCGTTGCAATAGAGTTTTTGTGGCTGCTAATTTCCATATATGGCTTTATTAAGCGAAGATAAGCTTCAAAGGCGCGCGGGGGTTGCGCACCTCCGGCCATACTTGTATATTGTATATTTAATTAAAGTTTAGCTAAGAATTGGCTAAGCGAATACTATATATAATAGTCCAGGCAAGACAATGAAACTGCATAAACGGGAATTAAATTTACAATATTTACTTATCCAAAGTGCTCATACCCATTACATTATATCCAGAATCTACATAATGAATTTCGCCAGTGACTCCATTTGCAAGATCACTAAGCAGGTAAATAGCAGCACCTGCAACATCTTCTTGCGTAGTATTGCGCTTTAGTGGAGATGTTGATTCGTGTAATTTAAGCATAGATTTAAAGTTGCCAATGCCGCTAGCTGCAAGCGTTCTGATTGGCCCTGCCGAAATTGCATTTACTCTAATATTACCGCTTCCCATATCATGCGCTAGATATTTCACGCTAGTCTCAAGAGCCGATTTTGCAAGTCCCATTACATTATAGTAAGGCATAACTTTTTCAGCTCCATAGTATGTTAGGGTAATAATGCTGCCTCCTGGATTCATTATTTCTTCCGCTCTCTTTGCAAGCGCAGTCAGAGAATAACATGAAATATTCATTGAATTTAAGAAATTTTGTAGGCTAGTGTCAATATACCTGCCTCGCAGTTCATTTTTATCTGCAAAGGCAATCCCGTGAATTACAAAGTCAATATTTCCCCATTTTTCTTTTGCGGCTGCAAATAATGAATCCATCGATTCTTCGTTTGTAACATCACATTCATGCACAAAATCGCAACCAATCTCCTCTGCAAGAGGCATTACTCTTTTAGCAAGAACTTCTCCTTGATATGTAAGGCCTATTTCAGCCCCATGCTGCTTTGCAAGCTTAGCTATAGCCCATGAAATAGACATATTATTAGCAACGCCAGTGATAATTCCTTTCTTACCTGATAGTAATTTTGTTAAGTTCTCGTTCATAAAATTCTTGTTATTTAATTATATATTGTTTATCTTGAAATTTAATTATAGCTAGCATGGCAACATGCGACTAGCATTGCATATAAATTTCGATTGATATATCATTTTATATCAACTTCGGTTATGTTATACAAGTATATTTTATTAAATAATATGTTTTATGTTTTTATCTAGAAAAATTTCCTTTGCTGGTGGGGCGTTATGTGGCCTGGCATTTGCGCCTGTTTTTTTTGCTCCAGGTTTATTTGCTCTATCTATTTTACTACACCAAGTTAAAAATAGCATCACTAAAAAACAAGCATCTTGCTATGGATATATATTTGGTTTTGGCTTTTACTTAAGTTCGCTTTACTGGATAGCTTTTGGTCCTGCAGTATTTATTGAAGAATTTTGGTGGATTATTCCGTTCGCACTCGTGGGTTTGCCTTTATTTTTGGCTTTATTTATATCTCTTATTTGCTATATTGCTTGGCATTGCAAAGGTAATAGATATTTTCATTTGTGGTTTTGTATATTATGGATTATCTATGAATGGTTAATATTCTGGGCTTTTACCGGCTTGCCATGGAGCTTGCTTGGCTATAGTTTTAGCTTCTCTTTGAAATTAATACAATTTGCTAGTATTACAGGAGTTCTTGGCCTCAGTTTTGTTGCGGTTTATATTGGCTCTGCTTTTTTTTGCAAGCCTGAAATTACAGAACGAGTATCAATTTCTTTGCTTATGCTGACCTTAATATATGTTTTTGGCCATACGAGACTAGAAAATAACCCTACGCAGTACCATGATATTAAAGTGCGCATAGTGCAGCCTTCCATAAAGCAAACAGCCAAATGGGATCCTATAGATTTTTGGCGTAATTTAGATAAGCATATAATACTTTCGAATCAAGATATACAAAGTGGCAAAAATCCAGATATAATAATTTGGTCCGAAGCGGCTCTAACTGCGCCATATTGGCATCCACAAATTAATAGAAAATTACAAGAAGCTTTCAAGGATAAAAAACAAATTTTAATCTTTGGTGGAATTAGTGATAATCAAAATACAGAAAAATTTGAATTATATTCTTCTTTTGTTGCAATAAACTCTGACGGAAAAAATTTATTTGAATATCATAAATCTCACTTAGTTCCATTTGGCGAGTATATTCCGTTTGGAAAATATTTACCCATGCAAAAAATTACACATGGTTTAGTAGATTACACACCAGGAAAACGTAGAATAATATCACTAGATGAGTACAATTTAAAAATCCATCCTATGATATGTTACGAATCTATTTTCGCAAATGAAATAAGAATCAGCAACAAACAAGCTGATTTAATTATTAACATAACAAATGATGCGTGGTATGGAAAATCATCTGGTCCATATCAGCATTTTGAAATTACTAAAATGCGAGCAATAGAAAATGGCCTACCGCTAATACGCTCAGCAAATAATGGAATATCTGGAATTATGGACTCATACGGAAGAAGCTTGCAAACCTTAAAGTTGAATAAAATAGGTGTTATTGATACTCTTGTGCCTAAAAAATCACCTTACTGTACAATTTTTTCAAAAAAAGGTAATTTAATGCTGGTCATATTGATAGTTTTTGTGTTAATAATACACGCTATTATCAAATTTCTTAGAAATAAACTATTTTAGTACTGATTTTTATTGTGAATAAAAAAACAGGCCAGTAATATTGTATTATATAAACTATAAGGTAAATAAAAAATAAGAGTTGTATATGCTAGAAGAGCGTGAAATTCCTGGAAAAGGTAAAGTTAATGATATAGATAAGATTGTTAGCGAAAGATTAAAATCAAGACGAATGATGATGGGTCTTAGCCAACATGACCTTGGCAAAGCTGTTAATGTAAGTATTCAGCAAGTGCAAAAATATGAAAAAGCAACAAATAGAATATCTAGTGGAAAATTATTTACTCTAGCAAAATTTCTTAAAGTCCCTCTAGACTATTTTTATGAGCCAATAGAATTAGGGACAGCAAACTTGGCAGAAGACGGCGAAAATTACGATGCATACACAGCAAATCGAGTTGAACAAAAAGAATTATCAAGTCTGCTCAAATCATTTTCTGAAATTGAAAGCCCACAAAGTAGAAAGAAAATTATTGAGCTGATTAAAACGCTAAAGTCTTAATTACTATTTAAAAGGGCATTTATTGATTAATGCCCTGAATTGTGTGTCAGTTAACTAATTGCAGATGATTGTTATTGTGTTATTGTATATTTACAGTAAATTAACATAAAAAACCGCCCTCTCCTAAATTTTCTGTAGCATCATCATGCCCTTCCTCTTGTAGGTAATCAGAATCAAATGAATCATCAGAAATATTTTTAAAATTTTGGTCAGCTGCGCAATCAAGATGTGTATTTGGGTCTTGATTTAATTTAATTACATCAGATAAAATATCGCAATCTCTTTGCATTTGTTCTAATTCTGTTTGAAATAGATAATCTTCACTAATTTCTTCGCACACTTCTAGAAGAGCAACAATCTCTCCATAATTAAAAAACTCTATTTTTTCAATAGTTAGGTTTTTAATTTGTTGAATATCTAAAAAATTATAATAAACCAAATATAGCAAGTAAATATCACTGCCTAGATCTTCATATTGCTTATTGACCATTTTTTGCACATTTTCAGCTTTAAAGTTTTTTGCTATTTCTTCGTTTATATTAGCCTTCATTGCAAGCATCTCTTCATCATAATTATTTAATTTTATAAATATAGCTTGCAGCTTTTTAGCTATATTATTGTATTTTTGAAATTTCATAATTTTATTACCAGATTTTAATTAACACATTTGTATATTATACATAATAATTTAAATATAGTAAATTACAAATAAGCACACTTAAGTAAATATAT
>JAHDEH010000001.1:14266-71916 GCA_020628955.1 Alphaproteobacteria bacterium | reverse complement strand
CACATAAAGATGGCTCTAATAATTGCAAAACAAAAGCAAATGTTAACAGCTTGATGTGGAATGCATATGTAGATTTATTCGACGTAAGCCTGTTTAATGCATTTGCTGGTGTTGGAGTTGGTTTTTCTAGATTAAATGGAAAATCAACAGAGACTAATGGTTCAAAAAGTGTTAAACACAAAACTAAATATAGCCTTGCATATGCATTGCATGCCGGCGTTTCAGCAGAAGTTGCACCTGGAATACATGGCGAAGTTGCATATACTTGGAAAGACCATGGTCGCCTGAAAGGTATAAAGAAACACATCAAAGGACATGCTGTTTCTGTTGGTACAAGATTTGAATTCTAATCATTAAAAGGAAGAAAATATTATGAAAAAATTACTTTTAACACTAGCGTCTGTTATCGCCTTAACTACTAACATCAAGGCTGAAGAAGATACTTTTTATGTAAAAGCTGGATTTGGATGGTCAAAGTTTGCTAAAGCCTCTGGTTTAAAGTCAGAAAATAGCTATGGGACAAGTTTAGCCTTTGGTTATAACCTAGCTGACGACATTAGAATGGATCTTGAATGGACGCATTTCATTGATGCAAGATTCAAAAGCAAAAATGAGAAGGTTAAAACAAGCTTGAACATGATGCTAGTGAATGCTTACGCAGATGTTTATGAACTAGACGCAATGAAGTTTTTTCTTGGTGTTGGCGTTGGTGGGGCCAATGTTCGCGCAACTCACAAGGACATCAAGACATCTAATTCTTTAAAAATAAAGCAAAGAATTAATATTGCCTATGCTGGCTATGCTGGTGCAAGCTATCAATTCACCCCTGGACTAGTTGGTGAACTTGCTTATAGCTATAAAGACCTTGGAAAAACCAAGAAAAATAAAGCTATAAAGCAAATGAGCATGAGAAGCCATAATATAAGCATTGGTGCAAGATTAGAGCTGTAATTTATTACCAGAAATTATATGTATAAATATATCTCACAATATCTATACATATAATTTCATTAACCAATAAGAGAATATGTTTGGATGCCTCTTATTATGAAAAAATATAACTAATGACAGAATCACTTTCATGCTTTAAAGCATACGATATACGCGGCAAAGTGCCACAAGATTTAGATGAAGAGCTGAGCTATAAAATTGGCTACGCATATGCTTCTATATTAAAGCCAGGAAAAGTAATAGTTGGCTATGATGTACGTCTGGAAAGCCCAGCTCTTGCAAGTGCATTAATTACTGGCCTGCATGATGGTGGCAGCGAAGTAATTAATATCGGCATTTGCGGAACTGAAGAAGTCTATTATCACACATTTTCCAAAGAGCAAGATGGTGTTGGTGGCGGTATAATGGTCACAGCTAGCCATAATCCAAAAGGCTATAATGGTCTAAAACTGGTAAAAAAAGGCAGCAGGCCAATTTCACTCCAAGATGATTTGCAAACAATAAAAGACTATATCATTCAAAACAGGATAGATATTCCACAGCAATATGCTCAAACAGGTATAATCAAAAAGGATAAGTCAGATTATATTAACTACCTGATGAAGTTTATAAACCCAGGTAATTTAAAACCATTAAAAATAGTTGTAAATCCTGGCAATGGGCCCGCTGGAGCAATTATTAAGCATTTAGAAAAACATCTGCCGTTTCAATTTATATATGTTCATGAAGAACCGGATGGTAACTTTCCAAATGGAGTTCCTAACCCTATGATTCCTGTAAACAGAAAAGTTACATCAGATGCAGTTCTTAAACATAATGCAAATTTTGGCGTTGCTTGGGACGGTGATTTTGATCGTTGTTTTTTATTTGATGAAAAAGGAAATTTCATTGAAGGCTATTATTTAGTAGCGCTTCTTGCAAAAAACTTCTTGGCTAAAAACAAGAAAAGTAAAATCATCCATGATCCAAGACTAACTTGGAATACTATCGTAGAAGTAGAAAAAAACGGTGGTGAAGCACTACAAAGTCGTTGCGGCCATAGTTTTATCAAAGAAAAAATGCGCACATGCGATGCTATTTATGGAGGCGAGATGAGCGCTCATCATTATTTCAGAGATTTTGCATATTGTGATAGTGGCATGATTCCTTGGTTACTTATTGCTGAGCAAATAAGTACATATGACACTGCTTTATCTGAAATGATAAGTGATATGTCAGATAATTACCCTATTAGCGGCGAAATTAATTATAAAATAGAAAACGCTGATGAAATAATGAAAAATATAGAAAATCACTATAAAACATCAGCAATTACTATTGATTATATAGATGGAATCAGCATGGAGTTTGAGGATTGGAGATTTAACATAAGGAAGTCAAATACAGAACCTCTTCTTAGATTAAATCTTGAAACTAGACAAAACCCTATGCTTGTAAAATCTAAATTGTCAGAACTTGAGAAATTTATTTTTAACACATCCTAATTATATATTATGAATAGCACAGACAAAATTTGGGCTCTGCAAGATGGCAGAATGGGAAATGATTTACAAGCGCTTAGTCTTGCTGAATCATTTGAGAATAGTTTTGAAATTAAAGAAATAAAATATAATTTCTTAGCTAAATTACCAAACTGTATTCTCAGTACTCTCCCTATTCATATAAAATGCGACTTTTTAAAGAAATTAGACAGATCAAATTTACCAGATGTTATTATTTCTTCTGGTAGAAGATCTGCTTCTGTTGCAGTATATTTAAAAAAAATCAAACCTGAAATTAAAATTATACAAATCATGCGCCCATTGATTAGTGATAAATATTTTTGGAAAATTATATTACCAGAGCATGATCAGTTTTTCTATCATAAAGAAGTATTTACTCTGATAAAAGGGGCGCTAAATAATATAGAAAATAGGGTAAAGCTTGCGCAACCTGCTTATTTACAGAATTTTCAAAATAAGCAAAAATTCATTACTGTGATGCTTGGAGGAGACACAAAAAAACACAAAGTTAAGGTTGAAAATTACAAATTATTAATAGATCTGCTAAAAAAAGAATCTGCTGCTAAAAAATTGCCAATTTTTCTTTCATATAGCAGAAGAACCCCAGAAAGACTAAAAGAATATTTTAACAAAAATCTAGAGAGTTTAGGAGATAAATGCAAAATCTATGATCCTAATTCTTCAGACTATAACCCATACCCAGCAATACTTGAATATAGTGAATATATAATAGCTCCTATTGATTCTATTTCTATGTGCAGCGAGGCTGCAAGCATGCGCGCAGAAAAAAATGTGTTTGTATTTTCTCCCTTCGATTATGAATCTGATAAACATAAAAAATTCTTACTTTCACTTGCAGGAAATGGTTACGTTCGCCAATTAAATATCCTGCAAGGCACTATGGATCCGTATAAAAGAAAAAGACTCGATGAACTTTCAAAAATAGTGCAGAAACTTTCTAGACTTAATTAAATTTACAACAAACAGGCAGCAATAATGCAAAGAAAAAACGCTATTTGAAGATCAAATAGCGTTTAAAGATCTTTATTAGCCTAATTTAGGCATAATAAGAATGGAATACTTATCTTAAAGCGGTTACGCCTCTACGATTTTGATCCCATGCAGCTTTGTTGTTACCAACAACAGCTGGTCTCTCTTTACCATAAGAGATAGTGTCAAGACGGTTTGCTTCAACACCTTGGCTTGTTAAGAAACCGTGGATTGCTGCAGCTCTTTTTTCACCAAGAGCAATATTGTACTCTTTAGTACCTCTTTCATCACAGTGACCTTCAACTGTTGCATTGAATAACTCGTGATCGTTCAGCCACTCAGCTTGTTTTGTAAGCGTACCTTGAGATTCTGCAGATAGCGCAGCGCTGTTTAAAGCAAAATATACTTTATTTCCAACATTTTGTTCGAAATCTGCAATATGCTTAGTTCTACACGCTCCTTCATTATAGTGAGTTCTACCACCTGTACAACCAGAAAGTAAAGCAGCTGCACAAAGTGCTATAGCGATTTTTTTTATCATAATTTTTCTCCTTAAAATTTTAAAGTTTAATATTATCACTTCCGCAACCTACGGGAAGCAACTATACAATTATATAGTATTGTTTTTCTTTTTACAAAGCAATAATTATAAAAACATAGATATTTTATATAAAATGATGTATTAAAAATACAGTTTACACCTTTTGAGCGCCTTTGTCAGTGATTAATCAACCTCGGGACAAGGTAATTATGTAAATTCATTCCTTTATTAGTTAATTGCAGGATATTATTTTGCATTTCAACCAATCCCATTTCTTGATATTTTGCAAAATTCTCCATACTCAAAATATTTTTAAAAGATTTATTGGTAATAATTTTAAGCTTATTTTCATGAATTCCTTCAGAAATTCTACTGCCCATCATTATCAACTCTTCTATTATTTCTTGGTCTGATAGTCTTGCGTTAGACTGAACTCCATTCCCAATTTTCTCTACATTATCAAGCCATTTTTCTGGTGCATGCTGCATCATGACAGCATTTATATTTGGTAAATTATGTATCCTACTATGCGCACCAGGCCCTATACCTATATATTCATCATAATTCCAGTAACACATATTATGCACGCATTCTTGTCCGGTACGTGCATAGTTAGAAATTTCATATCTATTATAGCCATGCTTGCTTAAAAATTCATTAGTCCAGTCATACATATCAGCTGCAACCTCATTACTTGGAACCAATATCTCTCCCTCTTTTTGCATTTTATAGAAAGGCGTGCCTTTTTCTATAGTAAGCTGATAAAGTGAAATATGGCCATTTGCCAGTTTTATCGCTTGATGCATTTCCTCTTGCCACTGCTGCAATGTTTGATTATGCAATGCATATATCAAATCAAAAGAATATCTTGAAAAAATTGATGCTGCCGACTCTATTGCAGAGACAGCTTCTTTGGCAGAATGTTTTCTACCAAGAGCCTGCAAGTTATTATCATTAAATGACTGCATGCCAATAGATACGCGATTAATTCCTGCATTTTTAAACTCCCTAAATTTAGATGATTCATAAGAAGTAGGGTTTGCCTCTAGAGTTATTTCTGTATCAGAATTAATTTCGCCATAACTAGATATTTTATTTATAATAGATGCTGTGATTGATGGATGCATAAGGGATGGCGTTCCACCACCAAAAAATATAGATTTGATGAATTTACCTTTTATACGATCAGAGAAATATTCTATTTCTTTTTGATATGCAGCAATCCACCTACCATTATCAATGCCAGATGCAATATGCGAATTAAAGTCGCAGTAAGGACATAACGACAAGCAAAATGGCCAGTGAATATATATTGAAACTTTATTTGAATCAACTTTCACAAAATTGCCTATCACCAATCAGATTGGATATTATTACTCTTCTCAACTACAAAATCATTAGTACTATTATTGATATTAGTCTTATTTGTAATAGATGGACTGTCAGAAGCTACTAAATCTTCATCACTATAAAGACTTGCATCACGCACCTTCTCTGTTTCTATTACCTTTGCACTAATAGGGGACTCAGATGCATCTTTAACCTTCACATGACTAACCACGCGCTTCACTCCGCTTGTGCCAGCAGCAATTTCGCCAACTTTTTTTAATTCTTCTTCAGTTTGTGCAATACCAAATAAATAAACGACATTATTCATTGTGATTACTGTGTAATTCACAAATTTTACATTTCTGCTAAATAATGTTTTTGACTTAATTTGGCTAGTAATCATTGTATCTTTAGTATATTGAACAATGCTAAATTTTTTGCTATTTTTATCTACTTTAAGCTCATTTATTACTTCCTTTACGCCTGCCTGGTTCCAACATATTTTTACAGCATTTAAAGCATCTTCTTCTTTTTCTATATCTCCAGTTAGAAGTACCCTACCTTGCATTACTTCCACTTTTATTTGAGTATATAAGCTACGGAAATTATTCTTCATAAATGCCGTCTTTATGCTGAGCGCTATTTTATTATCACTGACTGTCTCTCTTGCACTTCTATCTTTTGCAAATTCCATAGTTGAGCATGCAGCACCAGTAAAAATTGTTGGCAGGCAGCCACTTAGCATGTTTAATATTACCAATATTGCTCCGTATTTAATATATTGTTTTATATTTATCATAATTTTTTATTTTTTAATTTACATCGATTCTAACATAAACGGACATACCAGGCACCACTTTGCTTTGTATATCCTTTGGTAATTTTAAGTCAATTATTACCGGAACTCTTTGCACTATTTTAGTAAAATTACCCGTTGCATTGGCAGATGGCAGCAAACTAAATTTGGAATTGGTTGCTGGTGCAAAATTACGCACAGTGCCATATAAAGTTTTATGAGAAAAGCCATCAATCACCACCATAGCTTTCATACCTTTTCTGATGTTTTTTATCTGAGTTTCTTTAAAATTTGCTTTAACGTGCAAAGACTCAGAAGGTATTATTGAAAACAGGAGCATGCCTGGGACAACATAGTTCCCTACCTTTATTGCGCTGTTGCCCATAACACCTGAGACTGGCGCAGTGATTAGCGTATTATCCATATCTTGCTCTGCAATAACAAGAGCAGCTCTAGATGATTCCAAAGCGTCTTTTGCAGCAAGCTCTTTTAATGAGAGTAGTTTTAAATTTTCTTTGCTAGTATCTAGCTCTAGCTTAGCTTGAGTAAGCTCATTTTGTGCTTTTTGCCATGCAAGCCTTGTGCTATCTAACCTACTTACACTTGCAAATTTGTCTTTGCTTAGCTCCTTGATTCTAGCATAGTTTTTGTCTGCTTGTTCAAAATTATCTTTAGCAAATTTATATCGCTCTTCTAATTGATTTTGCTTGATGGTTGCAAGCTTAACTTCTGATTTGCTAATTTCAATTTTTCTCTCTGCGCCGTTAATTGAAGATTTTGCTTGATCTAATCTGGCCTTAAATTTCTGCGACTCTATTTGTGCAATTTTCTGACCCTTTTCAACAAATTTATTATTTTCAACAAAAATTTCTGATACTATGCCATTAACTTCAGCACTAACTTGTGAAATTTCTGCTTCAATATAAGCATTATCAGTAGATTCTCTGCCAAGCCATGTATAAACACAATGCCCAATAAACAGCAAAAAAATTATTGCTATTGCGCTAATAGATTTTTTATGATTTTTAATATCTAACTTACTCATGAATATAATTTATGATTACGTTTAATTTTTACACATACAGGTATCGAACATAAATACATTATAGCAGCAATTGGCAATACATACCAAGTATAAATTACAGTTAATATTATAATTATCGCAAAAATAATCAAAGAAAAGGCTAAATATTCTTGTGGAATCTTCAGTTTTTTTAATGAAACCGTAGGAAATCTACTAGGTAGCAGCAATGCAATAATAACAATATATATATCAATGATAATATTATATTCTCTAATATCAATTTCAAAAATATTAGCATAGCCAAAATTGATCATAAAAGGCATTAAAGCAAGGAGAGCACCAACCGGCGCCGGTACACCAACAAAGAAATATTGATTTATCGACTTTTGTTCGTCATCCGTTAAACTAGCAGTATTAAATCTGGCAAGACGTATTGCCATACATACTACATACAGCATAACACAGCCCCAAGAAATGAGCTTAAATTCGTATTCTTGCATGCACCATACATATAGCAAAATTGCAGGGCATAGGCCAAAATTAACTAAATCACATAGCGAATCAAGCTCTGCGCCAAAATGGCTGGATGCATTAAAAAGCCGTGCCACTCTACCATCAATGCCATCTATAATTGTTGCAACTAAAAGACAGTAAATAGACATTTCCCATCTATTATCAAGCGCATACCTTATAGAGCTAACGCCAATCACAAGACCAATTAATGTAACCATATTTGGTAATAGCTTAGTAATTGGCACTGGTTTGATCTGTAATTTTTTTTCTTTGAAATTTATCAAAATTTATATACCGCTTAAATGTTTTATTAGTAAATTAACGTTGCTCAAATTTCAGTTGCTTTTTTTCTGTACCAGAAAGGTCAGCAATTATTGTCTCACCCGCGATGCAAGTTTGTCCTTCAGAAACTTTTAAAACAGTTTTTAGTGGTAGATATATATCAACCCTGCTGCCAAAGCGAATCAAACCATATCTCTGCCCTGTTTTTACTTCTTGCCCCTCTTCAAGGTCGCAAACAATTCGTCTAGCAATCAAACCAGCAATTTGTACAAAACCAATTTTCGTTCCGTTTTTTGTTTCCATTAAAACAGACTGTCTTTCGTTATGGATGCTAGCTTTATCTAGTGAGGCATTAAAAAATTTGCCAGGGTGGTAGTTCAAAGAAAGAATTTTACCAAGAGCTGGAATTCGATTAATATGAACATTAAAAATATTAAGAAAAACACTTACTCTCATCATTTTTTTCTCAGTAAGGCCAAGCTCTGCAGGGGGCTCTACTTCAACAATTTTTTGCACCACCCCATCTGCTGCGCTGACTACTAAATCATCACCAATTGGCGTCATTCTTTCTGGATTCCTGAAAAAATAGGCGCACCAAATTGTTGCAATCAGGCCAATCCAGCCTAAGTTAAGACTGAAAGTGCTGAGCACATATGCAATAACTGCAAATATTATTATAAAAATATAACCTTCTTTATGTATTGCTTTAGCTGCATCGTTATATGGTTTCATTGTTTTTTATACTCCGTGATTTTTTGTAATATAATGATTTCATGCTACCAATGATAAATATCTATTGCGCCTGGGTCAAGGATAATTTCATAAACTTGATAAAATTCACAATACTCTACCATAATAACGGTCGAAAAATAACAAAAAATCATTATTTTCACTGTTAATTATATTTAGCATAGTATACAATTTGAGCTTGTTGTAAATTAAATATGAAGTGAAAATTATGGGAATTAACGGCGGACAACTAGGTATTTTAGATAGTATTTTTGATATTTATTTTGAGACAATTAATGAGCTGAGCGATGATAAAGCATTGTCTGTATATAATTTAATTTTGAGCAAAGATGAAATTACAATGTCAAAACAAATTTGGTTGATTCGCCATAATATATGGACAGGCACAGTGCGTGATATTAATGATGTCATTAAGCACCCAAAACCCCACGAAGCGAATCATAAGTCAAAAAATGCACGAGGGGCTTTAAATTTATCCACCTGGAACGATGATAAAGATAAAGATATAAAACCTGTAACAAAACAAGATGTGCTTAATTATATTTACGATAAATGTAAAGCCTACAAAAATAAATTGCTAAATAAACAAGTAAAAGCTGCCGAGATAGAAGAGTTGAACCAATGGATGTGCTGTGACTTACTTAAAAATAAAAAATATATAGATCTATGCGAAAATGGCAGGATAGAGTTTAAAAAATTATATAATATATATATTAGCGAAAATGCCCCAAAAAAAATGGAGGTACTTAATAGTAAAATAATTTTTCAGCAAATAATACATGATTTTAAGAATTTTGATAATTTATATAATTTGCTAATTGAAAAAAAGGCCTTAAAAAAAGCGCAGCTGCTTATAGAGCCAGAAACAATAAAATTATATCATAGTAAAGCTAATCATGATTCAAATAAAGGGCCTTATGAATTTAACAAAATACTTAATTTAGCCAAAAACGAAAAAGGCAAAATAAAAATAAAAGCCCTTGCGGAAAAAGAAGCCATGCACATGGTCTATTCTAATATAATTAACGCTGATAAATTATATGAAATAGTCACTAGCGAAAATGGCGGGGATAAAGTTTTAGCTTTGGCAAAGCCCAATATTTCTTATTTAATAAAACATCATGATGCTTGTAATATGGATCAATTGCTTGATATTCTAGATATTGAAAACGGCGTAGAAAAACTGAACGCTTTATCAACGAATAATATGTTTTTTATTATCAACAGAACAAATTTAAATTTTGATATAATTCATAATTTATTAAATAGAAAACATGGCTTGGAAAAAGTTAAAATCATTGCTTCAGATGAAATTTACAACCTAATAGCCAAAGATTTTTGTAATGATATGGATATTTTAAGATTAGCATATGGAAAACAATCCCTAGAAAAATTAAACTCTCTGGCGCAGTCTTATAATCTGCTTGTTGATAATAAAATATCATTTGCTGAATTAATTAAATTATTAAATTGTGCGGATGGTATGCAAAAAGTTAATTTACTAAATAGCCATTTCATTACTAAACTCATAGAATTTGAGGAGCTTAAGCAAAATGATTTATCAAAGTCAATTTCTATGATTAAATCAATATTCAACTTCCAAAAAAAAGATCCTATTAATATTATAATTGATATATTAAATAGTAAAAATGGTGTAGCTAAAGTAGAGCTGCTAAATAGTAGTAAAATATTTTATCTAGTTACAGAGCAATATTTGAATTTAAATGATATTGCAGAAATATTACAATCAGAAAAAGGTTTCAATGCTATAGAAATTCTCAATAAAGATAACATTTTTAAGTATATTACTATCAATAATATGCCCAAAAATGAATTTGAACATTATCTTGATGATCTGATAAATAATAAAGAAACTACAGTCACCGAAGAAAAAGAATTGCCTGATAGCAACATAATGATCGGTGAAAATTCAGAACTTATAATGCTTGAGTAAGGATATACAATATCCTAGATTTATGCTATAATGTCAGGGTATAAAGAAGACTCTAGCAATTCAATTCTATCCTTGATATAAAGTTTTCTTTTTTTGAATTGTTGTATAGTAAATTCTGAAAAATTAGTATTAGATTCCTTGGAATCTATTATTTCATTAAGGTCTGAGTGCTCGTCTTTTAGCTCCTCAATCTCCTTTAATACCAACTGTCTATGTTCTAGCATGTATACTGGTTTTGACCAAATTTAACTTATATTTACTGTAATTCACAATAATACCCTACTTAAGACAATGAAATTGTATAAAGCCAGAGCTAGATTTATAATAGCACAAATTAATATAAAAGAGAAGATAAATTTGGTACCTCTGGCCGGACTTGAACCGGCACGCCCTCAAAGAGCAACAGATTTTGAATCTGTCGTGTCTACCATTCCACCACAGAGGCGCTGGTCTTTTAAAACAAAAGAACAAAAAATATTCGAGATCAATGGTGGGCCCGGCAGGACTTGAACCTGCGACCACTCCGTTATGAGCGGAGCGCTCTAACCAACTGAGCTACAAGCCCCCAATTAATTGATTATTGCCGCAAATAAATCGTTTATATTACTTACGCTGTCGTATTTATATAGCTATTGCTCTAAAATGTCTAGTAAAATTTTTATAAAAATACTTTTATTTAAACTGAATCTATAGCATATTGCAAATTTAATTCCCGTTTATGCAGTTTCATTGTCTCGCCTGAACTACCCGTATATAGTATTCACTTAGCCAATTCTTAGCTAAACTTTAATTAAATATACAATACGATTTCAATCCAATGCTAGGGTGCAACATTATAGTAATTTAGTTGAAGTTTAGATAAGAATTAACTCGATACATTTACAAGCAACAAACTAACAAGAAAATGACCGAGCGCAGAGCCGAGCTTAAATCACTGCAATATTAAAACCAAGCGCGTTCCAGGCTAATATTCCACCAGTTAAATTATAACTGTTAAATATACCGTGTTTTTCTAAAGTCGTACAGGCAGTCTTAGACCTTACCCCAGACCTGCATTGCATCACAATATAATTCTTTTTTAAGCCTTTAATTAAATCTATTTTATCTTCTAAATCAGATAGTTTAATATGAATAGATTGCTCAATAAAGCCAGATTGATACTCGAAATCCTCGCGCACATCAATTAATGTAACATCTTGAATGTCTAATAATTTTTTTAATTCTTGTGGAGATATTTCCTTAAGTTGTTCCATTTTATTCAAAACTTAAATTAGCAAATTGTTATTATATATTTAATTAAAATTTATGCGAGAATTTACTTGCGCATTCACTATATATAATAGGTTCAGCTCATAGCTAAAAATGCATAAGCGGGAGTTAAATTTACAATATTGTAACTTATAAAAATAAAAAACCTCAATCCAAAAATATAGAATTGAGGTTTCTTACATTATTTATCTAGAAGTTAAGTTTGCTTATTTTGTTGCTGCAGCAACTTCTTCAGCAAAACTTTTTTCTTCTTTTTCAATTCCTTCACCAAGCTCTAATCTTACATATGATTTTAATGTAATTTCTGCGCCTATTTCTTTTGCCGTAGCAGCTACAACCTCAGAAATTTTTGACTTGCCATCTATTACAAAAACTTGGTCTAAAAGAGATATTTCTTCCAAGAACTTACGAATTCTACCAACAATCATTTTTTCAATTATTGCATCAGGCTTACCTGAAGCTCTTGATTGCTCTGTGAAAATCGCTTTTTCTCTTTCAACAATCTGTGGATCCACATCTTCTTTATTTAAAACTTGCGGGCGCGCTGCTGCAACATGCATAGCTATTTGCTTACCAAGCTCTTCTAGCTTTGCTTTGTCGCCTGTAGACTCTAGGGCTACAAGCACTGCTATCTTACCCATGTTTTCAGCCGCAGCATTGTGCACATAAGATGCTATCACGCCGTCTTCGATTGCTACTGACTGCATACGACGCAAATTTAAATTCTCACCAATTGTTGCCACTTTAGACACAATTTCTTCTTCCACTGTTTTGCCAGATGCAACTTTTGCAGATTTTAAAGATTCAAGGTCTGCGTGATCTGCTGCTACAGTCGACACTTCTGAAACCAAAGCTTGAAATTCTGCATTTTTAGATACAAAATCTGTTTCCGAGTTGATCTCTACAGCAGCTGCTTTGTTTCCAGATACTGCAACAGCTGTTAATCCTTCAGCTGCAACTCTTCCTGCTTTTTTTGCAGCCGCTGCAAGACCTTTTGTTCTTAGCCAGTCAACTGCCCCTTCGAAATCACCGTTTGTTTCTACCAGCGCTTTTTTACAATCCATCATGCCTGCGCCAGTTTTTTCTCTTAAATCTTTTACTAATTTTGCTGTTACTGCCATAAAATATACTCTCCTTGGATAATTATGCTTTAATTATTTAATAAATTTGATTTTAATGTGCTCACCAAATCTTTAGTAAGCACATTGTTTAAGCTTTAAATTAAGATTTTGTTTCTACTTCAGCTTCTTTCTTTTTGCTAGTAGCTTTTTTAGGAGCTGCTTTTTTTGCTTCAGAAGCTTTAGGCTCTGCAGGTTTTTTCTTTGGGCTAGATTTAGAAACTTTTGCAGTTTTTTCAAGCTTAACTACGCCATCCATGTTTTTACTATCTTTGCTCACCTTTTCAGATTTGCCAATATCAGCACCAGACTCAGACAAAGAATCTTGAATACCAGCAAGAGCAGCATCAGCAAACAGGCTGCAATATAACCTAATTGACCTAATAGCATCATCATTACCAGGTATTGGGTAATCAATCATATCTGGGTCAGAATTAGTATCAACAACAGCAGCTATAGGCACTCCAAGCTTTGCAGCTTCTTGAATTGCTAAATGTTCTTTATTAGTGTCAATGATCACAATTAAATCTGGTCTACCATTAATTTTTCTGATACCAGCTAAAGATTTTAATAGCTTTTCTTTTTGCCTTGTTATATCAAGAATTTCTTTTTTAGTGTAGGAAGCAGCTTTTTCTTCATCTTCAAGAATTCTTTCGATGTTATCAATTTTTTTGATAGATTTAGAAATTGTGCTCCAGTTAGTCATCATTCCGCCAAGCCATCTGTTATTCACATAATACTGACCGCACTTTTCTGCATATTCTGCAACTAAATCCGAAGCTTGTATTTTACTACCTACGAACAGAACTTTACCATTATTTTTTACTACATCATATATTTTTTGCAGAGCAAGCTGTAATAATGGAGCCGTTTGCTGCAAGTCTATAATATGTACATTATCTTTCATTCCATAGATATATGGAGCCATTTTTGGGTTCCATCTAGATGTTTTGTGACCAAAATGAATACCAGCGTCTAGAAGGTCACCGACGCTAACTTTAGGTAAATTAGACATAATTTATCTCCGTTTGATTGTTAGTTATTACCTCTGCCAATATGCAAAACTCATAATCCTTAAAAAGTCTACAAGACTAACCAGCATATCTCTTGGCATGTGTATTTCTGCCGCAGGTTTTTAATTCCTGCTTACCATGCAGATCATTGCAATATACACCATATTATTATTTTTTCAAGTAGTTATTTTTAAGAATTATGAAATTAGTGCTTGTGTTATTTTGTATTTATGTATATTCTACTATTTCTTGAGTTTTCAAGGGTGTCTTGGTTTTCAATTACAAGAATAATATTATTACATTATATTTGCTTTATGTTTTTTTACATAGCAAAAGTTTGTCTTAATTTTTTTCCAGTAACTATGCTTAACACAGGATGTTTATATGAAATTACAACTCTAGTGTTAAAGGGGCTATTTTGGTTATGGATAGCCACAAAATTTATTAAAAACAGAAGTAAAAAATTATGGCAAACGGAAAAGTTAAATGGTTTAACCCAACAAAAGGATATGGTTTTATAGAGCCAGAAGATGGCGGTAAAGACGTATTTGTACACATCAGCGCACTTGATCGTGCTGGTCTTAGCAGCCTTGAAGATAATCAAACTGTATCTTACGAGCTAGAAGAGCAGAAAGGTAAAATTTCTGCTATAAAAATAGAATTAATCTAAGTAATTAATTCATAGCCTACATACATAAGCTCTGCTGAGCCTTATCTATGTAGGCTTTAAAATATTGTATAATACAAAAACATACTTTTCAAATTATATTATTTACTAATATACACTTCTCTGATATCTTGCTTGCATTATAAAAAAAATTGTAATTAAAAAATTATATACTTATGCAAAAAGACCCTTTGGTTGCAATATTGCTTTGCACATATAACGGAGAAAATTTTCTAGAAGAACAAATAGAATCATTTCTATCACAAACTCACAAGAACATTCAAATTTGGGTGTCCGACGATGGCTCCACAGATAAAACCTTGGATATTCTTGCTAAATATCAAAAAATAATTGGCCCTGATCGCTTTTTCATCATAAAAGCAAACAATAAAAGTAGCGTAAAAAATTTCATGTCAATAGTTTGCAACGAGGACATAGAAGCGGATTATTATTGCTTTGCTGATCAAGATGATATCTGGCACAAAGACAAAATAGCAAACGGCCTTAAATCTTTGCAAAAAAATGGTAAGAATTTTTCCATATATTGTACATCAACAATTTTGATAGATGAAAATGGCAAAACAATTGGACACTCCCCAATCTTCAAAGAACATCCTTCCTTTAAAAATGCTCTAGTACAAAGCATTGCGGGTGGTAATACTATGTTGTTTAACCATAGTACAGCAATGCTAATCAGAAAGGCTGGGCCAGTAGAAACCATAAGCCATGATTGGTGGCTGTATATGTTAGTGAGCGGCGCAGGTGGCAATATTATTTACGACGAAATGCCAAGCCTGCTGTATAGGCAACATAGCAATAATGTTATTGGCTCTAATCTTGGATTTTTTGCGCGAGCGAAAAGAATCAGAATGCTAATGAATGGAAGATTTTCTAGTTGGAATGATATTAATACAAACTCTTTGCAACAAGTTAAAATTTTGCTTACTAAGAAAAATAGGGAAATTTTAGATGAATTTTGTGCCGCCCGAAAATATGGATTTTTTAAAAGAATAAAATACTTAAAAAAACTTGGCATATACAGACAAACTTTATTAGGAAATTTAGGTCTTATCGCAGCTGCACTGCTTGGAAAATTATAGATTTAGAAACTACTTGATTTTAATTTAGCTATTTATAGTAAATTTAATTAAAGCCCAGAGCGAGAGTACTCGCGTGATTATTATATATAATATGTTTCACTTGAGGAATAAACCGCACAAACCCGAATTAAATTCACTGTAGTATTGAAATTGCTTTCAAAATTTGCTATTACTTGAGCTTGATGATAACGTAACATTGAGCAAAAGAGGAGTCATGAAAGAGTTATGTGTGGTTGAATATATATGGCTAGATGGAACGAAGCCTACAAATAAAATTAGGTCTAAATCTAGAGTAATGTATCTAGATGAAGAACCTGGAATAGATGATTTTCCAAATTGGAGTTTTGATGGTTCTTCAACAAATCAAGCAGATGGTGAGGATTCTGACTGTATATTAAAACCAGTAAACTATGTTTTTGACCCCTTGGATGATGGTGGTGATTATTTGGTTTTATGTGAGGTGCTAAACCCCAATGGAACTAATCACGAGTCAAATACAAGAGCAAAATTAAGAACCACTCTTGCAAATGGTGGCACTGAACATGATCCTTGGCTTGGTTTTGAGCAAGAATATACTATGTTCAAAAATAATATACCTCTTGGCTGGCCAGAGCATGGCTTCCCAGGAAAGCAAGGCCCTTATTATTGCGGTGTGGGAAGCAGACAAATATTTGGCAGAGAGCTTGCAAATAAACATAGGGATTTTTGTATTGCAGCAGGTTTAATTTACTACGGCTTGAATGCAGAAGTTATGCCTGGGCAATGGGAATATCAAATAGGCTATAGAGGCGAAGATTCAGAAAATTCAAGTGCTCTTAACATTTGTGATCATACTTGGATAGCTAGGTGGCTTATGCATAGAATAAGTGAAGAATATAATATTCACATATCCCTGGAGAATAAACCGATCAAAGGTGACTGGAATGGAGCCGGAATGCACACAAATTTTTCTACTAAAAAAATGCGTGATGCTAGTACTGGTTTGGAAGCAATCAATAAAGCAGTTCAAGATCTAGAAAAAAATCATATGCTTCACATAAAAAATTATGGCGATGGTTTGGCAGATAGATTAACTGGTTTGCATGAAACTTCATCTATAGAAAAATTCTCTGCAGGTAATGCTGACCGCAGCTGTTCAGTTAGAATACCAAAATTGGTTTCATTAAATGGCTGTGGATATATAGAAGACAGAAGACCTGGGGCAAATGCTGACCCATATGTTGTTGCAGAATTATTGATCTCTACTATTTGTAAATAGTTTGAAAAAATTATCGGTTGTTGTTTGTGCAACTTTTTCAGCAGATAAGCCTTTCAGCTCAGCTATATATTCTACCACATATTTTGTGTAGGATGGTTCATTTGTTTTGCCGCGCATTGGCACAGGTGCTAAGTACGGCGAGTCTGTTTCAACCAATATCCTCTCAAGCGGAATAAATTTTACAATTTCTTGGAGATCTTTTGCGTTTTTAAAAGTCACTATTCCAGATATAGAAATATACAAACCAAGATCTAGCATTTGCCTTGCAAAGTCAGCAGATGCTGTAAAGCAGTGGATTAATGCCGGGAATTGCTTTTGTTTCATATGTTCTTTGATTATTGTAGCGCTATCTTCTTCTGCGTCCCTAGTATGCACTATTACTGGAAGCTGGTTTTGCTGAGAAGCTATAATGTGCTGCGCAAATGACTGGCGCTGATTCTCTAATTGCTGTTTGTCTTTATTATAATAATAATCAAGACCGGTTTCACCGATACCTATAATTTTTTTATGCTTATTGCATAAATCAAGAAGTTGCTGATCTGTAACAACTTCACTCTTACTGCTGCTTACTTCGCTTGGATGCACACCAGCAGAGGCAAAAACATTTTTATGTTTTGCCGTTATAGCAATTACTTTATCAAGCTGGTCTAGTCTAGTGCAAATTGTTTGCAGATATTTAACGCCACTTTCTTGCGCTCTATTTATTATATTATCTATAGAATCATGTTCTTCAAGCATATCTAAATGGCAGTGAGAGTCTACTATAATCATCCTTCAAACCTTGGAAAAATTGGATTTGGTTGCTCTATTGAGGAACCTGGCTTTAGCACGAACTCTATGTTCATATGCTTAAAATTACGCTCTTCTTTATTCACACCCAATTGATCTAGCATCAATCCTGCTGAATCTGGAATAAATGGTTGCAGCATAATTGCAATGTATCTAATTTGTTCTAGAAGCGCATATAGCACCTGATTCATTTTCTCTGGATCTGTTTTCTTAAGGGCCCAAGGAGCTTCTTTATCAATGTAGCTATTAGCATATTCTGCAATCTCCATAATATTATCTAGAATTTTGTTAATTTCAAACTTCTCTATAGATTGCATATTATCTTCGGTTATATCTCTTAATCTTTGAAAGATTTCTGTTTCGTATAAATCATTAATATAGATTTTTGATACTTCTGGTATTTTTTGATCACAATTTTTATATATAAAAGATGCGGTTCTTTGTAATAAATTACCAATTTTATTCGAAAGCTCAGTATTACATCTGGTTACCAAATTTTCTCTAGAAAAATTTCCGTCATTGCCAAAAGTAATTTCCCGCATTAGGAAATAACGAACCCTATCAAGCCCAAACTCTTCTATTAAATCATTCGGATTAATTACATTGCCTAAAGATTTAGATATTTTTTCACCTTCATTAGTCCACCAACCATGCGCTATAATGGATTTAGGTAAATCAATGCCAGCTGCCATCAAAAAAGCTGGCCAAAATACTGCATGAAATCTTAAAATATCTTTGCCAACCACATGCGCATTTGCTGGCCAAAATTCTTTATACTCTCCGCTTTTGTCCGGATATCCCAAGGCTGAAATATAGTTAGTAAGCGCATCAAGCCAAACATATATAACATGCTCTTCATTGCCTGGAACTTTTATACCCCACTTGAAACTGTTTCTTGAAATAGATAAATCATTCAAACCGCTTTTTACAAAGCTTATAACTTCGTTGTAGCGTGTTTTTGGCAGAATAAAATCTGGATTGTTTTCATAAAATTCAAGCAGCTTATCTTGCCACTTTGACAGAGCAAAAAAATAACTTTCTTCTTCAACCCACTCAACAGGCGCTCCTGTTGGCGCTTTACCATCTTCCGTTAGTTCTTTTTCGCTGTAAAAAGCCTCGTCACGCACGCAGTACCAACCAGAATATTTATCCTGATATATATTACCACTTTTTTCAAGTTCCTGCCAAAAATGACTAGCTGCTTTTTTGTGTCTTTCCTCGGTGGTCCTGATAAAATCATTATTCGATAATTTTAAATCCTTAGTCATTTGCCTGAATGCTTCAGAAGTTTTGTCGGTGAATGATAAAGGATCAACTCCAGCCTTTAAGGCAGATTTTTCAACTTTTTGGCCATGCTCATCGGTCCCTGTTAAAAATTTTACATTTTTCCCAGCAAGATTCATATATCTAGCGGCTACATCGCAAGCAATGCTAGTATAGGCATGGCCTATATGCGGCACATCATTTACATAAAATATTGGAGTGGTTATGTAGTAATTTTCTTCGGGCATGATAATTTCCTTATAAAAATTTTAAATAGCTTCTGCTATTGATTGAATTAAGTCTTGCTGCTTATAAGGTTTATATACTATTTTTGTTCCTTCTTCAATAATCTTTTGCACAACTTGCTCGCTTGATGAGAGCCCACTTTGAAAAATGAAAGGAATTTCATTTAATTTACTATCTAACTTAATTGCTTCGAATAGTTCTATACCGCTCATATCAGGAAGCAAGATGTCTGATACTATAAGCTTAAGATCTTTTAGATTATCTTTTGCTAAAGACAGCGCTTCTTCTGC
Source organism: Alphaproteobacteria bacterium (assembly GCA_020628955.1). Lineage (GTDB taxonomy): Bacteria > Pseudomonadota > Alphaproteobacteria > Rickettsiales > Rickettsiaceae > Megaera_A. The sequence continues at coordinate 52,271 of JAHDEH010000001.1, read as the reverse complement.
GCTATATGCTCCGAGAATTTTCATATCTATGTCCGAAGATAAAACAAACATACTAAACAATGTGTGACATGTATTGTCATCATCGACAAAAATTATCATAACCCTTCCCCGATTAATAATATTTATTTTATTGGTAGTATAAATTCAAAACTACAACCCTTATCTTCATTATTATAAGCTCGTATCGTCCCTTGATGAGCATCTACAACTTCTTTGCAGATTGAAAGTCCAAGACCAGTTCCTGCCACTTTTTTCGCTTCATTAGTGCCTCTTTTAAATGGCACAAAAATAGACTTTATCTCTTCATCTTTAATCCCCATGCCATCATCTGACACCGTAAAAATACATTTTTCACCTTTTATATCTGCATCTATTTTTATATTAACAACGCCTTCTGTTGAATATTTTATAGCATTAGTAACAATGTTTGTCACTAATTGCTTAAACCAAACAGTGTCTATATTTAATTCAAGCGATTCCACATTAGACTCAACGATAATTTCTATCTTATTTTTATATGAGTATAAATGTATAAGATTGTCGATTATTTTTCTTGTGTAGCTTATTACATCTTTTTTTTCAATGTTAAAGTTAAGCTTTGTAGCACCTTCATGATATTGACTAACCAGCGATATTAAACTTGATAAATCATCAGAAATGCTTGCCACAGACTCTATTGCGTTTTTTTTATCTGCATCTGCTATATTTTCCCAATTAGATTTTAGATAATCTGAGATGCCACAAATCCCGTGAAGGTGAGACCTGAACTCATGAGTAAACTTTGCAAGAAATGGTATTTTGTCTATTTCTGTTGTCATAATTTTTTATAATTACCCTAAATAATTGAGGTTTAAAAATATTTATTAAGTTTTAATAATACATAGAGGATAATTGAATGAACTGTCTGTGTCTACATTTTTTTTGCAAACTGATTAATTTTTTTACGTGTTTTTATTCTGTAGTTGGGTATTAGATATATATTAACAACCTTAAATACATAGATCTTGCTCATTTATTGTATATTTAATTAAAGTACTGAATGAGAATGGCGAGAAGCGCTAGCGACGTGGTGATCTCATGAGTATGAGTGTTCAATGAAAAAGATTGCCACATTTCTCCTGCAGGATCATTCGCAGGTGACAACCAATTCCTTCAACCAAAATCACACTAATAATTAATAAATTCTATAATAAAAACAGTTTTTGTTATTTGTTATAAAAAAAATAGACTATAATAACATCTAAGCAATAAATTAAATATATATAATGCGCCATATAAACATATTATTATTAATTATACTATATTCATGCTGTGCAAATGCAAACAGCATGAAGCCAAACACTCTTCCAGAAAAAGCGGTGGTAGAAGAGTGCGTACAAGAGTTTAATAAAAATTTCTTGCAAAATGGATGGTATTTATGGGAGCCATATCAGTATAATAAAATGAATGTAGGTGGTTATAAACTAGCAGGTATGGATGTTGAACTTGTGCAAAATATCGCTAAAAAAGTTGGTATAGATGTGCGCTACGAGCAAGTATCTTGGAAAAAACATCAAAAAGATCTGAAGACTGGTGTGCGCGATATCGCAGCTGGCGCTACATATACAGATGACAGATCGAAGCATATGCATTTTTCTGATGCCTATAGATACGAAGAAAATTCTTTGTTTATGCTTTCAGATAGTAATATAGATCTAGATTTTGATAATGTTTCTGAGTTTTTAGCGCAAGTACGCTTGCAAAATTTCAGAGTAGGCGTAACAGATGGATTCATTTATGCTGACCCGCAAATTAATATATTTATATCTGATAGCATGAATGCAGATATCATCAGAACGTATCAAAATAATATTGAAGCCCTGCAAGCTCTTATTAGCGGAGAAATTGATGGTTTTGTAGCAGATAGGGTAGTGGGGGCTGCAGCAATCTTGAATAATAGCGTAAATAATATAGTTACAGAAGTTAAGCTGGAAGCAAAAACTCCGATTCACTTAATGTTTAGTAAAAAAACAGTGCCTCTAGAAGTTGTGGAGCGTTTTAATGTAGCAATAAAAGATTTTAAAGATTCGAGTAAGTATAAAACTATTGTGAAGAAGCATGTTTATCCTGTCATTTTATTACAAACAATAGACTCTAATTGGTTTTATTTCATAGGAATAATTGGTACAATAGCTTTTGCCATTTCTGGTATTGCGATTGCTGCAAAAGATAATGCAACTTTATTCGCTACATTTTTATTTGCTATGTTGCCTTCGGTTGGCGGCGGAATTATGCGTGATGTTTTGATCAATCGTGAATCTGTTGGTTTGTTTTTAACCCCTTCTTATATGTATTATATAATAGTAACAGTATTGATAGGTTTTTTCCTGGTACGTTTTTTGGATTATTATAATAAGGATGCAAAAAAAGATAGTATGCTAATAAAATTTTGGGATCATACTTTAATACTAGGCGATGCTCTTGGGCAAGCTGCTTTTATTGTAACAGGTGTCTCTATTACCATTATGGCAAGGATAGAGCCAATAGGTCTTTGGGGGCCGTTTTTTGCCTTTATCACTGCAAATGGTGGTGGGATAATGAGAGATTTATTGCGCAAAAAACATAAGATAACTTGTCTGGCTGGATCCATTAATGCTGAAATTTCTATATTATGGGGAGCTGTTTTTGGTATTTATCTAGACATAACTTCTCACAGCCCAGATCCAGACGGCATAAAGAATGCAGTGATAGTTACAGCGCTTGGAGCATTTGTCACTAGATTGATTGTATTTTACTACAAAGTACCTAATTTAAAATTTAGATAAAATTCTCTTGCAAAAACAAGTAATGTTTTGCTATACTTGCAAACTAATCAAATAATTTATAATGACAATTTGTAATGGATAAGAAGAAAACTATAAAAGACATGAATTTCGAAGAAGCTCTTGCTGAGCTTGAATCTATAGTTCAGAAGATAGACCAAGGAAGCGAAGGCTTGCAAAAATCTATAGATGATTTTGAGCGTGGTGTTTTGCTAAAAAAGCATTGTGAGTCTCTGCTAAAAAATGCAAAAATGAAAATAGAAAAAATTGTTTCAGATGATTCGGGTCAAATTTCAACTAAAGAAGCTGAAATTTAGATATTTAAAATGAAATTTTTTAGATTTATTTTTAGTGCTTTTATATCATTATTACTAATGTTAATAATAATGGCTAGTATCATTATTAGCTATATATTTATACCAAGCGGGTTAAATGAGAGTAAAATTGTAGTTATCAAACCTGGAACGTCAATTATTGAAATATCTAAAATTTTAGAGCAAGAGGGGGTGGTTAAATATAAATATTTATTTAAAGTCTCTAGTCTAATATATTCAAGGTATCATCCCTTAAAAAGCGGCGAGTATAATTTTCCAAGCAATGCAAGCCCATATCAAGTGTTACAAATACTTAGCAAGGGAGAATCTACAACGTATAAACTAACCATACCAGAGGGTTTTTCTGCGCATAAAATTGTTGAAATATTAAATGCAGAGGACACATTGGGTGGCGAATATATAGAGCAATATGCAACGGAAGGGAGCTTGATGCCATCTACATATATGTATGATTATGCTAGCAGCCGCAAGATAATATTGAAAAAAATGCAGCAAGAAATGGATAGGGCAATAGTGAGCGCGATAAATAACCTGCAATCAGACTCGCCGCTGAAAAGCAAAGAAGATATTTTGATACTTGCTTCTATCGTTGAAAAAGAAGCGGGCAATGATGTAGAAAAAGATAAAATAGCGGCAGTTTTTATCAATAGGCTGAATTTAGGGATGAAGCTACAAGCTGATCCAACGGTAATCTATGCAATAACTAAAGGCAAAGAAAGTCTTGGCCGAAAACTGAGTAAGCAAGATTTAAATATAGATTCGCCTTATAATACATACGAAAATACAGGTCTGCCACCAGGGCCGATTTGTTGCCCTGGCTTGATATCTATAATGTCTGTTGTAAAACCTGCACAGACAAAAAATCTATATTTTGTAGCAAACGGCACAGGTGGTCACAGCTTTGCTAATACGCTAAAAGAGCATAATAGAAATGTTGCTATTTATAGAAGGATCATGCGCAGCAAATAGTTTTCTTAAAGAAAATGTCAATTTTTTAAGGTATCTGCTGCACTTTTGGTATAAAGAAATTTATGCAGAGTGCCTATCTATTGCTTCGCCCAGTATTTTCAGAGCTTCTTCTCTGCCCTTCCACCCTACTATTTTAACCCATTTATTTTTTTCTAGCTTCTTATAATGCTCGAAAAAGTGGCTTATTCTTTGCTGTAGCATTTCTGGAACATCTTGTATGTCATTTACATTGTCATAAGTGATATCTAGTTTTGATACTGGTACTGCTAGTATTTTTTCATCAATTCCTGACTCATCTTCCATAAGCAAAACCGCAACTGGTCTTACTTTAATAATAGCAGATGGCATTATTGGATGCTGCGCCATAACCAGTACATCTGCGGGGTCACCATCGTCTGAAAGAGTATGTGGTACAAAGCCATAATTGCAAGGGTAGGACATTGAAGCTTGCATGAAGCGATCAACCATAATTGCCCCAGCCTCTTTGTCAAATTCATATTTTACCGGTGCATCATTCATTGGTATTTCTATTATAACATTGAATGAGTCATCTTTATTTTTTGCTTTTATTTTATCTACAAACATTAGTTTTATTATAAATTAATTATTAAAGCGCTATTATATATAAAATAGCACAATCTTCAAGTATAAAAAAGTTATGGAATTTTGAAGTAATATTTTTCAGGATCACGCAAATCTATTACATAGCCATTTTTACTTTTTTCTGATAAAAATCCTTTTGCATCTTCGGCTTGTTTTAGGTAAGTATAGGCCTGTGTGAAGTTTTTTTCTGGCATTTTTACAGTTGCCCCATTTTTAAAATTTAAATTCCATCTTCTGGCGCCGTAGCGAGTCGCCGACTTAACATGCTCCTTGATTTTAGGGCATTTATCAAGGCCCGTAATTAATTCTTGAACATGAATATTGGCATCTGTTCCTACTACTTGCAGCATTTTTTTTAATTTGTATTTTTTATCATATTTTGCAATTTTATCGCCATTATTATCTATTAAATACAACTCTTTTTTGTTTTGCCATATAGCTGTTGGTATTTTTTCTTTCAATGCAATAGATATGGTATTTGGCCATTTGCGCTCCACATATGCCTGGCTTATCCATGAGTTTGACTCTAGATTTTTTTTAGCTAATTGCAAATTTATAGCAAAAATAGATTCACCTTTTTTGTAATTTAATGATTTGATAATTGAATCAGTGGTGACATTTTTTTGCCCATGTATTGAAAGATGCTTGAAAGTAAAGCCATTACTTGCACTAATACGGAAAAAGGTTTTTTTCATTGAGATTTTAAATTCACCAAAAGAGCTAGTAAAAAAGAAAAGCACTAATAATATTAGCAGTATTATTTTAAATAGCATGCTAATTTTTTGGTAGATGTTATAGAGTTTTCTACGTAGTGATATTTTAACTTTATTATTACTGCCTAGTTTGCTTTTAGTCATTTTTCAAAGCTCGCACCTTCGATTATTTTTTGTACTAATTGTGTATAGGAACATCCTTCATATTCCAAAATTTCAGGACAGATAGACATTGGTGTCATGCCTGGATGAGTATTTATTTCAAGCATATATAATTCGCCTTGTTGCTCTTGATATAAAAATTCAGCTCTAATTATACCACGATTAATCTCAAAAACATTACATGCTTTTTCAGAAATTAATAGAGCTTTTTTATATATATCATCAGCAATAGGGGCGGGCATAATATGCTCTGCAAACCCTTCTGTATATTTTACTTCGTAATCGTAAAATCTTTTGTCAGCATTAATTTTAACTTCCAAAGCCCCAATCGCCTTGCCATCTAATATTGCAACTTGAATTTCTTTGCCTTTGATGAATTCTTCTATAAGAATCTCTTCACCATATGGAAAATCATATTTTGCAAAATTAAAATCATCTTCTTCAAAAATAACCTCTATACCAACGCTAGAACCTTGCGATAATGGCTTTATTACATAAGGTCTTGGAATAGGGTCTTGTTTAATATTATCTGATTTTTTTACTAGTATTGATTTTGCAATCTTAATATTGTTTGCACGAAATATTTCGGCTGATTTTTTTTTGTTCATCGCAAGTGCGCTGCTCATAACACCTGGCCCAGTGTATGGAATCCTCATTATATTAAGCATGCCTTGTAAGCAACCATCCTCACCATATGTTCCATGTAGCGCATTATATACAATATCTGGTTTTAATGCGGCAAGCACATTTGCAATATCAGAACCCATGTTAATGAATATTATTTGATAGCCAAGCTCTAGCAATGAATCAGCAATACCGCAAGATGACATTAATGATACTTCACGCTCTGCTGCCATGCCCCCGCCAATTAAAGCTACTATTTTCTTGCGGTCTTGTTTTTCAAGTAAAAATTGATCAATTTCAACTTCTCTATCTTTCATTAATTTTTTTAACGAGATATTTCCTTTATTAGAACAATCCAGCATTGTAGATTTTTCTATAAAAATAGTATTAAAATTTTCCATATTATTTTTTACCTATTATTTTAATTTCCCATTTCAGCTCAACGCCAGTTTCTGATTTAACTTTTTCAATAATGCTATCGCCGAGTTCTTCCATGTCGCTAGCTGTCGCTGTTCCATCATTGATCATAAAATTACAATGTTTTTCAGACATCCTCGCGCCTCGGTGGGATTTGCCTCGAAAGCCTATTTTATCAACTAGTTCCCATGCTTTCAATGCGCCGGAAGGGTTTGCAAAAGTACTTCCCCCTGTTTTTTCTGTAATTGGTTGCGTAGAGCTGCGTTTTTCATTAATCAACCGCATTTTTTTAGATATTTCTTCAGCATCGCCTTTTTCCACATTAAAAATAGCTTTAGTAAAAATTAAGCCTCCTTTTGCTGTATTATTCAGATGAAGCAGATTTAAATGATTTTTTCTGTAAGAAAAGCTCTCTGAGTTTATTGTTATTTTAAACTCGTTGCCCTCATGGTCGACTGCATGCACATATTTTAAAATATCCTTAAATTCATTGCCATAAGCTCCTGCATTCATGCAAACACCGCCACCAATAGTGCCAGGAATTCCAACTAAAAATTCAAAATTTTTAATATTATTTTGCAAAGCAAAGCGAGATAAATTGTAATTAAGGCATCCGCCTCCAACTTCCAATAGCCCCTCTTTATTGATATTAATTTCAGTGAATCCAGCGCCAAGCTTCACAACAAAACCATCAATACCGCCATCGCGCACTATCAGATTCGAGCCAGCTCCAATTACTGTTATGGGTAATTTATTCTCTGAGTTTTGCGCATTTTGTTTTAGGAAATTTATCAAATCATATGCATCTTTTGGTTTGAATAATATCTCGGCATTTCCGCCTACTTTAAACCAAGTTAGGTGTGCAATGTTATAATTTAGTTTATATTTTCCTAAAATTTTTGGCAATTCTTTAGTCATTTTGCACAGCACCATATATTTATTCTATATCTAATCATAACTCACTTGGTAAATTATTGGTCCATTTGCTGATTGTGCCTGCACCCATCATTAGAAAAATATCACCCTTACTTGCTTTTTGCCGTACTATTCTTGCCATATTACCATGATCTGCCAAATAATTTGCCGTTATACCTAGTTCTTTGATTTTTTTTGTTAGGCTTTCTGAATTAATACCAGCTATTGGAGATTCACCAGCTGCAAAAACATCTAGTATAAACACTTCGTCTGCGCCAACAAAGCTGCTAGCAAAATCATCAAATAAATCTTGTAGTCTTGAGTATTTATGTGGCTGGAAAAATGCATAAATTTTACCATCTCTTTTTTTAGTAATGGTTTTGGCTGCTGCTATTGTTGCCTTTATTTCTACCGGATGGTGTGCGTAGTCATCTATAATTTCTGCCCCTTCATGCGTACATACTTTAGTAAATCTGCGCTTAACACCACAAAATTCACGGAAACCATTTTTGATTACTTTAATACCAAAATCAAGCTCTATTCCTATAGCAATTGCAGCTAAAGAGTTAAGGACGTTATGTTTGCCAGGCGTTGGTATTGTTATGTCTTCTAGAATAGTCGCGCCGCTTTGGCAAGGCATTTGTATTTTTATATCAAATGTGGAGCTATATGTATCTGATTTTATATTATAGGCAATAATATCTGCATCTTCAGAATCTATTCCATAAGTAATCACCTTTCTACCTGAAAAATTATCTACTATTTCACGTACAACTGGGTGATCTATGCACGCAACGCCAAACCCATAGAATGGTAAATTGCTATAAAAACTTGCAAAAGCTTTTTTCAAAGTTGCAAAATCTTTATAATAATCCATATGTTCAGGATCTATGTTAGTGATGACGCCAATAGTTGAAGGGATCTTGATAAAAGTTGCATCAGATTCATCTGCTTCTGCGATCAAATAATCGCCGCTACCAACATATGCATTTGTATCTCTGTTATTAATTATACCGCCATTAATTACAGTTGGCGCAAGACCAGCTGCTTCAAATAAGCAAGCCACTAAAGAAGTAGTGGTGGTTTTGCCGTGCGAGCCAGAGATTGCTACCGAACATTTAAGGCGCATTAATTCCGCAAGCATTTCTGCTCTTTTAATAATTGGTACTTTATTATTTTTTGCAGCTATTATTTCTGGGTTATCCTCTTTGATTGCTGAAGATATAACAATATAAGAGGCGTTTTTAATATTATGCGCATCATGTCCTTTATATATTTTGATGCCCATTTTTTTTAACCTGGCAGTATTACTATTTTCAGACAAGTCTGAGCCTTGAATATTGTATCCAAGGTTATGCATAATTTCAGCAATTCCACTCATGCCTATGCCACCAATACCAACAAAATGTATTGTGCCCAATATTTTTTTATTTTTTTTAATTTCTAGTAATAACATGATTTTATATTGTTTTTTTTAATACCTAAGCGCGTTTACTTAATTATTTTACATAGTTATGACAACGAATGCAACTGCAAAAGGCGAATCTTCTGATAGAGATATAGAAATTTTTTCTGTTTTTATACCATGAACATCTAGCGTCGCTACATATGGTGCGCCTTTATCATTGTTTAATATCGCTATGTCTTTGAATGCAACACTACTTCCTATGCCGCTACCAAGCGCTTTGGCAACTGCTTCTTTTCCAGCAAAACGTTTTGCTAAAAATGAGGTTCTTTTATTTTTAGGAAGTTTATGAAACCTTTCTATTTCAAAAGGGTGAAAGTTTTTGTTTAAAAAATCTTCACCAAATTTTTTATAGATAGATTCTATTCTGTCAGTATTTACAATATCTGTTCCTACGCCTTTAATCATAATGTTTTTTTATTTTTGGCTGCTTTTTTATCATAATTGCCTACTTAGCAACATGGGAAATTATATTTTCTTCTAGTTTGCGATATTTTGCATTTGAACCAAGAAAATTATTTGTCATAATTACAAAGCTATGTAGTTCATTTTTTTTATTATAAAAATAGCCTACCATGGAAGATACACCGCTCAAACTACCAGTTTTGGCATGAATTTTAAATTTTTTACCCGTAAACCGTTTGCTTAAAGCGCTGCTATCGCTATTGCCAGCCATCATCTTTTTAATATTTTCAAAGTGACTGGATTTGGACACAGCTCTCAGTAAATCTGAAAAATGATTAGGAGTTAGCTTATTCAGGTGCGATATGCCACTGCCGTCATTAATCCGGGTTTTTGTTAAATCAACATCCCAATATTGGTTCGTTCTGTCTTTTAAAGAATTTGCTGCATGGCGCCATTGATTGCTACCATCTGAAATTTCTGCAAATAGATAGTCTGTAATGAAGTTATCAGATTTTTTTAAAGCCTCAGAAATAAGTGCTTTTAGAGATATATTTTTTTCATAAATCAATTCTGCATTTTTATTTTTTGGCAATTCATCAATAAAATTAATGGTAAAATTTAAATTATTTTCTTTGAGCAAATGCAATAAATGTTGCTGTATATTTTGAAATTCATCATCTACCACTCCTGATATTGGAACCGTGCTATAATTTTTGCTCAATGTACCTGTAATATTGTATATGCCATTATTAATCTTTACAAATAAGCGATCTGGTTGCCCTTTTTTTACTGTAATTGCTTCATTATTTATAATATAAGGAAAATTCGGCGGAGCTTCTACCAATAAATTTTGCCCAGGCTGAGAAGTTTTAACTATAACTTTACTACAATTTTTATTAATATGCATCTTAGTGACCGGAGCTCCATAGCAATAATTTACATCATTATATATTTTTTGCGGTGAAATAGGAGGCAGGGCAAAATTATCTTTGATAATTTGTATGTTAATTTTACTTATATTATTTTGATTTGCATATTGCTTTATTTTTGTAGCAATTTCTTCTAAATCATTATCATTGAAATCAGGGTTATGTATTTTTAGGTAAAATTTATTGTCCAAATATAACAATTTGTTGTAAAATTTAAAATCATTGCCTAAATATCTGTATGCATTTATAGCTGTAATAAATTTTAATGTACTTGCAGGTGTGTAGAGCCTATTTACATTACGAGCAAATATAATTTTGTTTTTATCTAAATTTACAATTTTTATGCCAATATTGATATTTGGATCTGTTTTTTTTATTTCAGATAGTATTTTTGCTTTAATATTATCTGCATGGCAAACATTAGCAATTAATATTAGTAATAATAAAAAATATCGCATTATTTGCATAAAGAATTTATTTTTGAGCTGGTTGCATATTGTCTATTGCAAGTATAACAAGTAGACCAATAATTGCAACTAATATAGACGCAGGTATCACAGAAATTGCCCAAACATAAGCATCTGCATTGTAAACTTTATATTGACCCATTTTTAAACCGTCCCATTTAAAATCTAATAGTGCCGCTATTGCTTTGTGAAAATACATGCCAAACGCCATAATGATCATATTGGCAATTGAAGCCGCAAAACCACTGATTTTTTCAGGAACATAAGTAATTATTTTGGGCAAAATAACTACTTGATAAGCAGAGAATAAACCAGATGCAAAACATGCATAATATAAAATTTCTGGCACTGCATTTTGACTTAAAATATATACAAAAGATAAAATAATAGCTATACCTGACAAAATAGTTATACAAATATGTTTATTAAATTTTTCAGCAATATATGGTAAAATAATGCATCCAGCGCACATACCTATAAATATGGATAGTATAATCTTATCTGCATCTGCTTTTGGAATAGCGTATACTCCTAGCAAAAATTTGCTTCCCCATGCGTCACCAAACCCTTCAAGCGTTCCAACCATCAAGCCAGCGCACAGGCTTAAAATTATTATTTTATAATTTAATAAAACTGTTTTCATGCTGTTAAATATATTGGAATTTACTTCTAAATGGCTAGCTTCAGGTATAATAAAATAGCTGACTATTGCCAGTAATAATCCAGAATACATTATAATTTTTACAGTATTATCAAACCCTATATTATGAATCACCTGTGATAGCGGGGCGCTGATAAAAACTGCTGTGAGTATGCTAGCGCATACTGTTAATCCCAAAACTTGTGAAAAATTCCTTGGGTATATTGTTCTAAAAACTTGCAGCGCCCCAACAATTGCTGCAGACGAACCAACTCCATTTATTATTCTGCCCCAGATGACCTGATACCAGCAATCGCAATATACTAGGGGGTATAGACCAAGAGCCGTCAGAGCAATAAATATTGGCAATGTTTTTTTTGCGCCAAATTTTGTAAAAGCAATGCCGATTGGTATGTGAACTGCAACATAACCTAGATAGTAAATACTAGCAAAATCTGCAAATGCTGAAACATCTACACCATATTTATCCGTTAAATTAGGTTCTATTATATTTGGCAGAATCCTTACAATATATTGATAGCAATAAAATAAAGTTATGCTCAGCCACGCTGTAATATTTTGTATATTATTATTTGTTTGATTGTACATGTATTTTTATGTAATTGTATATTTAGGACCACTATAGCCGCAAAAAGCAAGTTCACCATAAGAGAACCTTTTTTGTAAAAGTGGGCCCGGTAATAACAACACCACGATGATGTCAGTGACCAATCCCGTTATATAATTATAGCTCAAAGGATTAAAATATCGCTCCAAGCGTACAAAGTAGCCCAAAAAATAGTTAACGCGCTAAAAAGCGCAGTTGTTTAACTGCCCTAATTTAGCATTTTTCTGCCTTTTGCGCAAGTTTTTTTAATTCTTCATGAATTGAAAATAATTGTTTGTGAAAATCTGCATTAGCATTTTCAAGCGCCTGCCCGCCAGATTTTTCTTCTTTTGATAGTTTTTCATCCATTAAATTAAGCGCTGTAATTATCAAAGATAATTCAAAGCTTGCGCTTGGACTTGCTTGTTTTCTGGCATCTATTTCTAAGTCCAGCTTCTCTGCCAGTGTAGAAATTCTTGCTCTACTGTCTTCATCGCAAGACAGATTAAAGCTTCTACCCCCTATTTTTATCGTTACTATCGACATAATGATTTCTTATTTGCTCTAATTCTTGAATATATTCTGTTATTTGCTCTAAAGTAGCTTGATTATTCTGCTTTAATATTTCATTCTTTTCTTTTAGTTCCTGAATAAATTGCTCTTGCTTTTGCAATTTCATATTCATATTATCTATTTTTGAGCTGATTTCTTCAATAATTTCTAATAGATTAGATTTTGTTATTTCCATATAATCATTTATTTATAATTCTTGTATATTTATATATGTAATTACTACTATAATCAACAATATAGCAGAAAAAAATGTAATAAAATATTTATTTTTAGTAGTTTTAGCTATTTTTTTCGTTTTACTCTTTTTCTTATTCTTTTTGCTAATGATTTTTTTGCTTGGCGCTTCTATACCCAAGAATTCACAATACATTTTTGTATAGCCTTTTATGTAAACTTTTCCAGGCAAGGAGTCTAGGTTACCTTTTTCAAGTTCTTTGATATATTGTTTTCTAATATTTAAGGCCTTTGAAACATCTTCTATAGAAAGTCCTGCTTCTTCTCTTGCCTTTTTAAGTTCCAAGCTCATTTTAATTTATTTTTAATTTTTTTAAAAATATCTCTAATTTTTTATTAGCAAGTATAATCATATCAAAATCTACATGTTCTTGCATCTTTAATTCTTCTATAAATTCATTAAAAACACCAGCATTTGATGAATTTATCTTAAGCCAACTGTTAAAATTAATATTATTTTGTTGCGCTTGTGCAACTTTTGTAACTAAAACACGCTGTTTATCATAAAAATCATCTTTTAAAGATTGCAATGATAATCTATGCCAGTATGAGTCGCTTCTTTTTGCATCGCATGAATATCTGAGCCAATCCAAACTAAATAAATTTCCGCATTCAAAATATAAATTAGCCACAGTTTGATTATCTGATTTAATCTGTTTTGCAATATAAATAATATCAAATGCAGAAACTAATACTTCCAGTGTTGAAACTGATTTAGCTAGATTTTTATTTACACCAGCCTTGCTATATTTTTCAATTTTATTCAAATATTTAGATTTTATACTGCCAACCAAAAGTTTACTGATAATTTTTGTTAGCTCTCTAGTTTGCTCAGCATATTCATCTATAGTTCCTTGTATTGGTATTGGATGGTCTACATTGCGGACGAACCAGCTGATACCTCGTCTTATTATTCTGCCAAGATCTGAAAGCATTTCAACTTTTATCTCTACATCTACAGAATTTTTAAGAGCAACAATATCGTTCCATAAAGTTTCTAGATCAAATATTTTAACCACAACTTCATAAGCCCTGGCAAGATCACACGGGTGCGCACCTGTTTCTCTTTTTAAAGAGCTGATAATAGGGCCGCCAAGGCGATTTATCATTTTATTAGTTACAATAGTGCGTATTATTTCTTGCTTTAGGGGGTGTTTATCTATTTCTTCCGTGAATTTTTCTTGCATTAATTTAGGGAAATAATTATATAAATGCCCCTCAAAATGCTTATCTTGCATAAGTGACGCACTAGATAAATCGAGGTCAAGTGCCATTTTGCTGTAGGATAAAAGAACAGACAGTTCAGGCCTTGTCATTCCCTCTCCGCTCATTTCTCTGCGCGTTAGTTCGGCTTTATTTGGCAGGAATTCAACTTCACTATCTAGTATATTACTTGCTTCTAGCTCTTGCATCAGATGCGAGAATGACTCTATGTTAGTTACTGGGGATTTTGCCATGACTGTTATAGCTAGATTCTGATCATTATTATCTTGCAAGACTAGCTCTTCAACTTCTTCTGTCATCTGTGCTAAAATATCATTTCTTTCTTCTGTAGTAATTTTTCCAGAAGCAACTGCCATATTAAGGGCAATTTTTATGTTTACCTCGTGGTCAGAGCAATCAACTCCTGCAGAATTGTCAATAAAATCTGTATTGATAACACCACCGACGAGTGAATATTCAACTCTTCCAAGTTGCGAAAGTCCTAGGTTTCCACCTTCGCTTACTGCTCGTGCTTGTAGCTCATTGCCATTTACTCTTAAACTATCATTTGCTTTGTCGCCAATGTCGAAATTACTTTCAGATTCTGCTTTAACATAGGTTCCAATTCCACCATTCCATATTAAATCTACTTTTGCTTTGAGGATATGTTGAATCAACAAATCCGGCGCTAATGTTTTTTCAGTTATACCTAGCATCAAAGCGATTTCGTCTGATATAGTAATGCTTTTAGCAGTGCGTTCATATATGGCTCCGCCTGTTGATAGTAACCCTGCATTATAGTCGCTCCATTTAGTTCTAGGGGTTTCAAATAGCCTCTTTCGCTCCTTAAAGCTCGCTGTAGTATCTGGGTTTGGGTCAATAAAAATATGTAAATGGTTGAATGCTGCAACTAGCTTTATGTGCTCAGATAATAGCATGCCATTACCAAATACATCGCCAGACATATCACCAATACCGATTACTGTAAAAGGTTCATTTTGAATATCAGTGCCCATATCTTGAAAATGCTGAACTGCTGAAATCCAAGCTCCTTTAGCTGTAATACCCATTTTTTTATGATCATAGCCAACCGAGCCACCAGATGCAAATGCGTCGCCTAGCCAAAAATTATAACTTTCAGAAACTTCATTGGCAAAGTCAGAAAATGTTGCTGTGCCTTTATCAGCTGCAACAACTAAATAAGGATTAGCATCATCATAAATCACTGTGTTTTCTGGCTGAACTATCTTGCCATGTACTAAATTATCAGTAATATCTAGCATTCCTCTTAAGTAGTTTTGATAGCAATTTACTACTTTTTGCATATAATCTTCTCTGCTATCATCCCCTTGTCCAAAATTGATATAAAATGCTCCTTTAGAGCCAACTGGAACTATAACAGTGTTCTTTGTCATTTGTGATTTCATCAGTCCCAAAACTTCTGTTCTATAGTCTTCTCCTCTATCTGACCATCTAAGACCACCGCGCGCTACTTTACCGCCGCGCAAATGAATTCCTTCAAAATCATTTGAATATACAAAAATTTCTGCATATGGAAGTGGCATTGGCAAGTTCGGTACTTTTGCAGAATTAAATTTAAAAGAAATATATTCCTTTAAATCTCCAGTTTTATCATCTGCTTGGAAAAAATTAGTTCTGAGCACGGCACGCACAACAAGCTGCATGTTTTTAAGAACTTTATCCTCTGTGCTGGTTTTAACAGTTTTAAGGTATTTTTTCATCTCTTTAGATAGTTCACTAACTTTACTTGTACATTGATTTTTAGGGTCAAGATGTGCTACAAATAAATCAACTAGCATTTCAGTATATTTATAGTGTTTGACTAATGTATCTTTAACATAACTTTTACCATATGATATCCCTGTTTGGTGCAGGTAAGCAGTTAATGCTTTTAGCATCTTTACTTCTCGCCAATCAAGTCCAGATAAAACAAGTAATTTATTTAGACTGTCATTTGCAAAAACCCCTTCACTAATTTTGCCCAAAGCTTCTTCTATATTGCTTTTTAGCTTATCGAAGCTTTCATTAATTTTAACTGGAGATTTTAGTCTATATTGGTATAAATAGCATTTGTTAAATATAGAGGATTCTTTAATGACAAAACTTTCTTCATTTATGGCAATGAAACCTAAATTTTCTATAGATGGAAGAGTCTCTGACAAAGTTAAGCTAGATTTTGGGCTATAAAATTTCAAGAAATACTCGCCTTTATCTCCTTGCGACAAATTGAATAATACTTTTTTATTTTCTGATGCTTTTTTAATAAAATGCATGTCTTCTATTGCGTTAATAGCTTCAAATCTATGTTGATATTCTTGAGAAAACGATTCTATTAAATCTTTATACTTAACGCTTGCTTCATATTCGCCATAAGCATCGCATAATTTATTCATAAAACTATCAGACCAGCTAGTGGTTAGCTTTACCAAATCTTGCTCCATTGCTTTTGCATCAATGTCTAGCTCTTCTATATTTTTAATCGGCAATGTTGTAAATAGATGCGAAAAATTTTGTGCAACAACGGTGATATTGTCAGCAATTATATTACTGTTAAATTTTTCCTTTAAGTAGCAACTTATTTTATTATATACTTGCGGAGTTAGTCTATGACGTGGCATGAAAATAATGACATTTACAAAAGATCCAGACCAATCTTGCTGCATGAATAATTTTAGTTTATGGCTGCGCATACTAGAAAGCATATGAGCGCACATGCAATATAGATCATTATCATCTATTTGTATCAATATATCACGCGGCAGTGATTCTATAATATTTTTTATTTTCTTGGCATTATAGCCATTGAGTGGGAAACCTGACTCGTCTAGTACATAGCTCATTTTTCCGCGCAGGATTGGTATATTTTTAATAGACTGGAAATATATAGCAGTGCCATAAAGGCCAAATATTATGCTGCCGCCTTTATACTTACCATGCTTATCTATTTTTTTAATTAATATGTAATCGACAAGTGCGTTTCTGTGCACTGGTGATATTTTATTAATTTTTCCAAGCATTGCTAGTTTGTTTTGATAGTAATCACTTTTTGAATATTCTATAATTGTTGAAATTTCTGATATATTATCTTTCCAGATTGCCTCTACCCCTTCTTGATGAGTTATTTTAGAAGTTTCTGCATTAAAATCTACCGCACCTAAAAAAGTAATATTATTTTTCTGCAGCCAATTTAAAAAATCAAGAGTCTCTTCGGCAGGTAAATTAATTTTGTCGTACGTATCTTTGTGCTGCGTTATGTCTGCTGTAATATCAGTTAGCTTATTGAGTAATGTTTGCCAAGAATGATAAGTATAATCCACCAAATCGATTATTTTATTAATCTCTTCTTCAATTTTTTGCATTACATCTTTTTTGTAAGTGCCAAGAGCTTTGATGCAGATCAAGGATTCGTTGACCCCTTCCATTCCTTTTTCTGCAATATCTTCAAGTTCTCCTTTTTTATTTCTTACGCTGTTAATTACTGGGTGGAATGTGAATATAGTATTAAGTGATAATCTATCCATCAGACTATTCAATGAATCAATAATAAACGGTCTATTTTCAGCAACTATTAAAATAGATATAGCTGCATTATTCTGAAACTGCTCGTTATTAATCAAAATTTTGCGTTTTAATTTAGGTCTATCTTTAAAAAAATCAAAAGCTTCCTCTGTAAAATCGGTAAACATAGAAACCTTATCGGTTGACCTGTAATCTACTGGAATATATTTTAAAAAATTACAAACAAATTTAGTATATAACTCACCTTTGCTTTTTGCATTAACAAGTTTCAATATTTCTGAGCTTGTGTCTTTAAGCTGGCAATTTAATTTACTTAGAGATAAAGATTGATTTAGATTTTTCTTATGCGACATAATCATTTTTGTATATTTCAAATTATTTTTTAAATAAATTTATTGCTTTATAAACGCTTATTACGCTAAAATAAACAGTAAAATTATTAAATATTTCATTTTATTTTTTATAAAATAGAATTTTCCTTATATATATGATATAAGAAATAATAATTATTATCAACTATTTAGATAAATTTAATGAATACTATTTTTGCTCAATGTTCAGCGCCAGGAAAAGCCGGCGTTGCTGTTTTTAGAATTTCAGGGCCATCAGCATTAAAAACACTGCAATTAATTATTAAAGATGATGTGTCTAAAATGCAGGCTAGGAAAATGTATTTTCAAAAAATATATAATCCTAAAAATAATGAGCCAGTAGATGAGGCTATGATAGTTCTTTTCCAAGGTAGTGCAAGTTTTACAGGTGAAGATTCAGTTGAAATTCATACTCACGGCAGTATCGCGGTGCTGAAAATGATGCATGAAATGTTATCATCATTGCCTGATGTGCGCATAGCAGAGCCTGGAGAATTTGCAAGACGTTCTTTTTTAAATGGTAAAATTGATTTAACGGCAGCAGAAGGCTTAGCTGATTTGATAGATGCCGAGACATATTTGCAACATAAGCAAGCCATAAGACAGCTAGGCGGTGGGCTTGCAGATATTTACGAAAGCTGGCGCAAGAAATTACTTGCAGCGATTAGCCTTGTGGAAGCTTATATTGATTTTCCAGATGAAGATATTCCCCAGGAAATGACATCTGAAATTAATGAGCTTGTAGAGGATTTGTCTAGCACTATACGAATTCATTTGGATGATAATAATCGCGGTGAGCGCCTGCGGCAGGGCATAAAGCTTGCAATTATAGGCAAGCCAAATGCTGGTAAATCTAGTTTACTTAATTTTTTGATGCAAAGAAATGTTGCCATAGTTTCGGATATTTCAGGTACAACGCGCGACGTTATTGAAGGTCACCTTGATATTGATGGCTATCCAATTATCATTCAAGATACTGCAGGCATCAGAGATAATACATCAGACGCAATAGAGAAAGAAGGTATGCAGCGAGCCAAGGATGTGGCAGATAGCGCCGATATAAAAATTATCATGCACGATGTAACTGACAAGAGTCAAAACACGGAAGAGTTTAGTAGATTTATAGACGATAATAGCATAATTTTGCTAAATAAAATTGATAAGATAAGTGTTGATATAGATGATAATAAATTCACAAAAGATAATGCATCTTTAATATTAAAAGTGTCTATTAAAAATGAAATTAACACAGATGAAATATTAAAAGCAATAAAAGCAATAGCAGAAAAAATTGCAAGGCCGAGCGAATCGCCGCAAATAACCAGGGCGCGTCACAGGGGGCAGCTGCAGCTTGCACTCAGTTATATGGAAGAATTTTCGCTAAATAACGATTTGGTACTTGCTGCAGAAGACCTTCGAATGACAATGCGCGCAATCAGTAATATAACAGGTGCAATTACTGTAGATGATATACTGGGCGAGATATTTAGTAATTTTTGTATAGGCAAATAATTTAAAGTACGGCAGTCCCCTCATTAGCTGCGCTATTTCGAGTACTGGGTTTTTATATTGAAAACTCTTATTTGAAGCGGTTCTTCATAAGAGTTTAAAAATTTTTATATTATTTTTTACATTTATTTAGTTAGTGTTTGACAAGTTTTTTTTCGTAAATTGTTGATATTTAAGCTTTTCTATCCCGAGATTCGCGTTAAAGAGAATCTTTGATTAGTTGCGCTGCCTCAAGGCCGCTAATATAAGCAGCTTCTATTCTTCCTTGAATGCACCAATCACCGCATAAAAATAAGTTTGTATCTTCGTCGTGGTAACATTGTGCGTTATTTTGTTTATTAATGTTTGCATATCGCCATTTGTGCAGATCGATATGCTTTGCATCGGAAAAATCATGATTTGTAATTTCTCTTATTGATGCAAGCATGGAATTTTTTACATAAGCTGCATCCTTTTCTATATGTTCATCTGCCCATTGATTAGTTGCAAGCGCCACCAATGTAAATTCTTTTGCCCTGCCAGGTTTGCTGCTATTTATTGACATCCAGCTTAAATTTGAATTTTTAATAAGGGCCGCGTCAAAACCAAAATCAAGCTGCTCCTCATTGCCGATCATCAGCGCATAGCAGCTTTGCATCTTGCGTTTTTTTATCTGCATTTTATTTATAAAGATCTCAGGAATCAATTCAATCATTTGCTCATAGGGGGCCGAGCAAACCAAGGAATCAAAAAGATTAATATTGCCATCCTGGCTCGTTATCTGCCATTTTTTTTGTAACGGTTCGTAATTTACTGATATTATTTTGCTTTCCAGCTGCAGTCTTACATTTTTGTTGCAATGCTTTACAACCTCTTTGCATAATTGATTCATGGAAGGAGTTGGTACATAGTGAATATATTCATCATCCCAATTTGTTTTCCTTATAATTTTTGTATTATCAATTTCAGCGAATCTAGCACCCCAAGCTGTGCAAACGCCAATTTCATCTACAAATTTTTGAAATCTCTTATCTTTTATAGTAAAAAATTGTGCACCAAAGTCGAATCTATAGCCATTTCTTGTTCTGCTAGCCATGCGGCCACCCACTCCTCTTGATTTTTCAAAAATAGTTATGTTTGTATCTTTTTGCAGATAATGTGCAGCTGCAAGGCCAGACATGCCAGCACCAATTATTGCTATATTCTTCTTCATATTAGTACTATTAATTAATTATTATTTAAATTTTATATTAAACTTGATTTTTTTTGCAAATTAGGTTAAAACTCTGCAATTGAGTTTTTACTAAATATACAAATTTTATTATGAATAATAATCTACCTAATCTAATAGCAGCAATTATTTTGTCAATAGCAGTTATTGCTGGATGGCACTATTTTGTAGAGCAGCCAAGAATCGAAAAAGCGGCGCAGGCAACGCGTGCTTATCATTTAAAAATGAAAAAGCTAAAAGAAAAACAAATTAGGATAAAAGAATCCCAAGATGCAAAAGCTCAAGAAACACAAGCAGCTCAAGAAGATAAGGGCTCAAGAATTAAAATAAACTCAAAAGTTATTTCTGGTTCAATTTCAACCAAAGGTCTTAGGTTTGATGAGCTTACATTACTGCGCTACAAGGAGAATTTGGGCGATGATAGCAAATCAGTGAAATTACTATCGCCTGCTGAAGGAAAGCAAAGCTACTTTGCAGAAATTGGTTGGTGGAGCAATAAAAATTCCCAAGATTACCCAAATTCTTCAACAATTTGGCAAGCAGATAGAGAAGAAATAGTACCAGGACAGCCGGTGAAATTTACTTGGACTAATAGCAAAAATGTAACCTTTACTATAATCGTAGATCTTGATGAGGATTATTTATTTACCCTGCAGCAAAAGATCAGTAATAATTCAAGCGCTCCAATTTCAACTCAATTTTATGGTATTATTAATAAAAACCATGCGCCAAGCTCAAAATCTATGGGTAATATTCTGCACCAGGGCATGATTGGAGCAATAGATGGCCAGCTGCAGGAATATACTTACGATAAAATTAAAGATGATAAAAAGAAAAATTTTAAAAAAGGTGATTTAGAATGGATAGGTATTACCGATAAATATTGGCTGACTGCTTTCATTCCTGACAAATCAGAAAAATATTCAGCAAATTATAATTTTGCATTAAAATCTGGCCAAGATAAATATCAAGCAGATTATATCTCGGAAGCTAAAATAATAGAGCCAGGAGAAGAAATGCAGCTTACGCACCATATGTTTGCTGGTGCAAAAAAAGTGAAGCTACTGGATAAATATGAAGCGCAGCTTGGTCTTGAGTTGTTCGACAGAGCAATTGACTTTGGTTGGTTCTATATTTTAACCAAGCCTATCTTTAATCTAATGAACTTCTTCTATAAATATGTTGGAAATTTTGGCCTCAGTATTATGATAGTTACGGTGATTATCAAGGTCGCTATGTTCTCGGTTGCGAATAAATCGTATAAATCTATGAAGAAGATGAAGAAGTTGCAGCCACAAATGGATAGGCTAAAAGAGCTTTATGCAGAAGATAAGCCAAGATTAAATCAAGAGGTAATGGCGCTTTACAAGCGAGAAAAAGTGAATCCAGTTTCTGGTTGCTTGCCAATGTTTGTACAAATTCCGGTTTTCTTCTCGATATATAAAGTGCTATATGTAACGATTGAAATGCGTCATGCACCTTTCTTTGGCTGGATTATGGACCTTTCAGCGCCGGACCCAACCAGCATATTCAATCTATTTGGATTGTTGCCATTCACGCCGCCAGGATTCTTGATGATCGGTGCTTGGCCAATCATTATGGCAACTACCATGTTCCTGCAGCAAAGGATGTCACCAGAGCCAACGGATCCAGTTCAGGCAAAAGTGATGAAATTAATGCCGCTAATGTTCCTGTTTTTATTCTCTAGCTTCCCGGCTGGATTATTAATTTATTGGTCATGGAATAATGTTTTGTCCATCGTGCAGCAAAGCTATATAAATAAATTGTCTAAATAAAAATAATGGCAAAAATTTCTACTAATATTTTTAAACAAGAGGCAAAATTCGTTGCAGGGGTTGCAAAAATTAAGCAATTCCCAAAATTGTTTTTGCCTCAAATTGCATTTATTGGCAAGTCTAATGTTGGGAAATCTAGTTTAATCAACACAATATGCAAGAGAAAAGCGCTTGCCAGAGTGTCGCACACGCCAGGCAGAACCCAGCAGATCAATTTCTTCTCAATTGCTGAAAAATTACTTATTGCAGATTTACCAGGATACGGCTTTGCAAAAGTATCTAGAAACTTAAGAAATCAATGGAATGAACTGATCTATTATTACTTAAAAGAAAACGAAAAGCTTGCTCTAGTCAATGTTTTAGTCGACGCGCGAAGAGGCCTGAAACCAAATGATATTGAAGTGATAGAGTTGCTAGATGAACTACAATGTAGCTATCAAATTATTTTTACAAAAGCAGATAAAGTAAAAAATATTGAGGAATTTAAAAAAATTACCGAACAAGAATTTGCAGAGCGTGGCATAGGCTGCAAATATATCATCACCAGCAGCAAAAATGCGCTTGGCTATAAAGAGCTGCAACTTTCTGTAGTGGAGTCGATTTAATTATTTTGTGATTAAATTATCTAATAGCAAATTTTTGTTTTACTATATCTAATTCTATTTTAACAGTTTTGTTTATTTTTTTTATATTTAATTTTAAGCTAAAATAATAATAATTTTAGCTTGGGATTTATATGCTTCGCAGGGCGCAAAAAATAGAGCGATTAGACGATTCTTTGGAAGAAGAGGGGCGAGGGGAGGAAATTGTCTCATTAATTGATAAATTTAGCAATCTTGTTTCCAAAGAATCTATATTGCAGCTATATCATCAATCTGCAGAACATTATTTTGATATTATTGAATTTTTATCGAAATATGCTAATCATCAACAAGAGCCTATCTCGGAGTATGAATTGCTTGCAATGGCAGTTGCAAATAATGAATTTCATGTAATTCCTATATTAGGATTTCTTGGTGTTAATATAGATGCAGCAGACGCAGATGGAAGAACATTAATTCATAATGCAGTAATTGCAAGAAGCGTAAAAAAATTGGAAATATTAGCAGGATTAGATTTTAATATAAGCGCAGCAGATAATTACGGGCTATCTGCATTGCATTACGCAGCAGAGATAGGCAATATGGCTATAACAGAATTATTAATTAGCAATAAAGCTGATGTAAACATTCAGGACGAGTGGAGCCAAGAGACGCCTGTTTTCTTTGCATGTAGAAATAATAACATTAAAACTGCTAAATTTTTGATTGAAAATGGAGCTGATATAAACCATATTTCAAAATCTCTAGATTCTCCGCTTTTGATAGCTGCGCGAAAAAGCTTTACTCAGCTTGCGATTATAATTCTTGAATCTTCATCTAATATAAATGAATCTCGTGATGAAGCTATAATTATAGCAGCAAAAGATACTAATAATTTACTGGTAAAAAAATTGCTATTGCAAAAAGCAAACGTGAATGCACAAGGATCTGACACAAATACAGCTCTGCATTATGCAAGTTTTCAAAATAGCGCTTCACTGACCAAGTTACTGCTGAACCATAATGCATCCCCCCATATTCAAAATTGGCGCGAGCATAGCGCGCTTGATATCGCCAAAGCGATGCAGCATCCAAATATCATCACTTTACTATCAGAAGCAGAATTACAAATTCATAACCATGAATTAAAGCATTTAGGCGATAATGAATAATAATTGTAGATAAATATACAATATAACTTCATTACATATCTTTAACTCACTGTTGCAAAATAAATATAGTTTTAAAATTTATACGCAAACACATTCACGCAACTCTTGCTTTATTTTATTATTACTAGTTATACTAAAGATGTTATAAAATTATTTATGCGCAAGCAATACAGTAATTTTGATGATAATTAAATTTTTTAGGCTATAGCAATATTTATCAACATATCACTTGCTTTAATCTGAATATAACAAATATGGGAAGGGAAATTATGAATAAGAAATCGTTACAAAAAATCTTGACAGCAGGTGCGTCAACCGTTGCATTTATGACCAGTATTGCGTCAAATGTAGTTGCTAGTGAAAAAATTGCTTGGTCACAGACTATTGCAAATTCAATGATACCAAGATATTTTTATGAAGCAGGAAGCGCGCCGGGTGACTTCACAGGCACTGTCAAGCGCGGCCCACTAAAAAATGGCGATTATATTGGCTCTTTCGAATATACAGCAAACCCTTTGAATATTTATCCAAATAATGAAAATAATATACTGCATTTAAAGGGCATTAACGCAAACAGGAAAATTGATGGTGAAAATTATCCGGCAGTTAGACTTGGCGATGTTAATGTATATAAAGGTAAGCTAGCTGTTGGTAGCATCAAGCAGGATAGTACTCAATCTGGTCGTGTAGTTATTAGAGTTCAGGGCGGAGAAGCTTGGTTTACCGGCGAAAACCCATTCAACCCATCGGCTGCGCCAGATTATTCCGGTATTCATGTTATTAGTGGTTCTAATCTATATTCTAATATTGATTTTGACACGGCAACAAACCCAGTCGCTGGCGGCGGAACAAAGCCAGCTGCACCAATCGATATGAATGCAGAAATTGCTGGCTATAATTTCTTAACTGTTAATGCAAGAACAGATACTAGCCTGGCGCACCCACGTTCTGGCCTTACAAGATTTATTAATATTGGCGGCGCGTCTGCCCCTGCAACATTGAAATTTGGTGATATTAAACAAGAAATACGCAATGTAGGTCAAAGTGCATATGCATATACATATGTTATGTACCATACAGATTCGCATGTTAAATTCGAAAATGAATATTCAACATTTCATTTAGTTAGCCGCGTTCCTGACCCTACAAAGGATAATGCAATATATGGACGCTATAATTTAAGCCTAGGGGGTGAAAAGGATGATCATGGCCAAGTGATTCTTGAAGGTGACGATAGAGGAATTTTATTGATTTATAATAATTTTGATATTGGTAGGAATGAAAAATCAAGAGCAAAGAGCTTAAAAATTATTGGTAAAGATGATGTTGTTGTTAGTGCCGGTAATGCAATTTATACAAAATATATGGAATATGAATCGCTAGGGGCTGATAAAGAGCTAGTAATTAGGTCTAATGTTTTTGGCGGCAAGGATAGCACTATTAAATTAACAGGTAATGAAAATACTCAACCTACATTAAGGCTCAATGCTAATACTATAGCTGGAACTATCGACTTAAATGGATTTGATGCAAATGTTGAAATTGCAAAAAATGGTACAAAGAACTACAGCAATGCAAAAGGAAATATAATTAGTGTAACTACCACAAATGGCAGGGCTTACACAGACATAGTTGCAAATGCCGCGGATCCAAATGCTGTTGGGGGCGATGTTTTGGTCAGCTATAATGGCTTTCATGGTGGTGATACCCACAATTTAAAGTTCTTGCGCGGTGGTGACACTAGTCGTCAGGCTTATCTGCATGGCAAGAAAAAAGTGCAGGATGTGTTGCTTACAGGAACAGGGCAAATTTGGCTTGAAAAAGATACAGAAATTCAGAAAACATCACGCGGCGAAGGTGGGCGCGTTAATGGTGCATATGCAGACCTAGACTATACACTACCTGGCTATGGTAACTTCAATTTAAGACCAAATAGTGTCATTGAAGGCAGCGTTGGCGCCAATCAAAGAGTAAATAGCTTAAATTTCTATTCTTGGGCAAGCAAGCCAGCAAAAGCAGAGCTGCGAGGCGATGTTTATGCACAATATGTAGTAACAAGAACTCCAGATATTAATTTACGTTTTGCGGACGGCATTTATGTAAAACCAGATATTGCAGTGCAATTGCAAGAATATAGCACAATGACAGTTGGTAATAATGTGCATATAGATGGGCTATTTAGACCATATAGAAACCTTTATGGATCTGCAGTGTTCGAGGGTAATGCGGTTGTAAATAGAATATCTGATGCAACAGGCAGAAGATTTACAAAAGTAGAGCTGCAGGGACCTGGAACTGTGGTTTCGCAAGATGACATATACACATATGCCTTAACTTTCAAGGACAAAGATGCAGAATTGGTAGTAGGCGACAGGTCAGATATACGCGCTAGCATCACCGCTGAAAAAGGCGGTGGTAAAGTGGTGTTTAATGATCACACCAATATATATGAAGGGGTGGGAACCAAAAAATTGCCACTTGGTGAAATGGTTATGCGTAATACTATTACAGACGGTGACTATGTAAGGATTTATGGCGATGCTTATATTGAAAAAGTGATTCTAGAGGGCGCAAATACCAGACTTGATCTGATGAATCATTTCGAGACTACTGAGGGGCTCATTTTCACTAATGAAGTGCAACGAATGAATGCGTATATAGAAGATCAAGAAAGAATAGGCGGGCCGATTATTGCAGCCTATGATGGTGTTGGCGCTGTGATGCTGCACAGAAATGGAAGTATTATTGATGGCCAAATCGGTACTCAAGATAGACATTTGCGTATACTTGCCAATTCAGCTGGTGTTTCAACTATTAAAGGCGATGTTTATGCGGATCATATTGGTTCTGGTTCTGGTGACACATTAGTGTTTGAAGGCAATGTTTATGCTAAGCAGCTGCACTCATCTGGAGGAACCAACAGAGGTAATATTATATTCAAGAAAAATGCAATGATCGAAAGCACTGCAGGGGTACAAGATACTACGCTTCCATATATTATATCTAGAAATAACATGATTAATATAGTTGCAGATGGCGGCGCGAATGATGTTGTCACTATTGGTGGCGATATACGAGTGAGGCATTTAGACATTTTTGAAAGTCAAGTGCATCTTGGTGGCAATGTTGCCTATTCGCTGGGAATACGTTTCAAACACGCAACAGATGGTATGCTGAAAGTGTATAATAATGTTGGTGATAGAAATCTTGATATTGTATATCCGCAAGGCAGCGAGGCAACTGGTACTATCTGGATTGATGAGAGCGTTGGTGCAAATCAAGTTAATTTTCCAGGTGCTGTGGGCAGCGCAGATAATGCTTTGAAGCTACTAGATGTTGATGCAAAACATTCTGAGATTAAATTTAGTGCTACTTATAATAATATTAAAAATGTAGAAATGAATGGAGGTGCTCTATATTTTACTGCACCTTCCACAATAAATACACGTTTTGATAATGTTACTTTAGAAGAAGATAAATCAACAATATTGCGCTTTGGTCAAGATGTTAGGTTTGTTTCCCCTGAAAGTGGCGTGACTACTAACCTTGGAACAGAGCATGGTAATAAATTAAAATATATTAAATTTGATTCAGATAGGCTAATAACATTATCAGATGGTGTGAATCTATTTGCAGATCATATAATCACAGATATAAAAAAACCAGGCACTAGCTGGGGTCGTATAGATATGCAAGGCAACAGTACATTCTCTGCTCCAACAATTGCTCCTTCTGGTGATCATTTGAATGCGCTGAGAGTAAGTGGTCAATTATCTGACATTGCGCGCTTGGTTGGCAAACATAAATTTGGAGGAGCCGTAGTTGCACTTGATTCTACACTTGAAATAGACAGTTCGATCGAGGCGTCATCAATACATGGTTGGGCACCAAAAAGAGGCGCGCTTAGAACTGTAGCTAAAAATGGAGCTATTTATGTAGATGGCCCAGTTGGTAATGTCGGCAATAACACTTTTGCATCTGTTGAAGCAGCAGGTAAATACGACACATACTATAAGCAAGATGTGCATATGGGTGCTGGTGATAGATTCATTTTCAAAGGCGAAGATGACATCAGGGCTATTTTCGAAGGTGCTGGATCTGACATTGGGAAAGCAGATTATGCAAACCAAAATACTATAAATGCTAATGGAGATATTCCAGTTGGTACTGTTGTGCTTCCAGCAACAATGACAGTTTTCACAGGGAATCTTGGCGATGATGGCTCGGGCGATAATTTGCTCAGCTTTGGTAATAATATATTAAAATTCCAGCTTGGTCCGAATGCGAACGCATCTTTTGCAGCGGCTAATATGAAAAATGTAGATTTCTGCACTTCAGAAAGTGGCACCGGTATGCTTGACCTTGCAATGGTGAATCCATATCTTATGCAGTCGCTTGGTAGTATGGATAAGAAATTTGAAGAAGTTAAATTCTCAACATCAGGCCATGAAGTAGCAAATAGCATATATGCAAAAGACATTATTGTTGATGCAGCAGCTAGCGCTAAATTTGGCGGCGAGGTTCATGCAGATAATGCAATGACTGTTGGTGGTACTTCTATCTTCAAGGATGGAATTGAATTACATGCAGCAATTGAAGGCGCAGTAGCTGGCAGCGGTGTGCTTGAGTTTGAAGGGCATGCAACAATTCACAGAAATATTGGTGAAACAAGCCCGCTTGCAAAGATCGCATTTGCAGATGATGCAACTAAAACTAATGTGCTGAAAGCTGGTATTATTTCTGCTACTAATATCGATTTCATGAAAAGTAATGTGATATTAGACGCAAATATTTATGCAACTGGCGCAGTTAGCTTAAATGACACCAAAATGAATTTGAATGATAAGGATTTGATTGTTGATGGCATGACGACTATCAATGGTAACACAGAGCTTACATTCACAATTCTAGACGAGCTTGCAGGTGGTTTCCGCGGTGGTCAAATACAAACAAATGGTCTTACATTTGGCGCAGGATCTGTGCTGACTCTTAATATCGAAGATTCAATCAGCCACAGGGAAGCAGGGCTAGAATATGATGCAATCATCAATAGCGGTACATTCTCTGGCGCGCCAACTATTGTAGTTAATGATGGATATGACCCAACAAGCACATGGACAGCAGCAGCAAGCGCAGGCGGCGTTAAATTGACTCTTGCTTCTGTAACTCCAACTCCTGGCATAGAGGGAACTGGTATTGGAGAAGAAGGAGAGCAAGGCGATCAAGGTGACCAAGGTCCTACCGGCGATCAAGGTGTGCAAGGTAATAATGGTCCTAAAGGCATTCAAGGTAATGTTGGGCCGCAAGGTGCTGTTGGTATTCAAGGTGTGCAGGGTAATAATGGTCCGAAAGGTGGGCAAGGTCCGCAAGGTGTAGTAGGTGCTCCTGGGCCGCAAGGTCCTGCTGGCGTAGCAGGTGCAACAATCCCGGGTGCTACAACAACCGGTGGAGGCGGCACGGGTGGTTCAGGTGGACCGCTGACAGTTGCGCCATCAACTACTCTTTCTGCAAGTGGGCAAGCAGCACAAGGTGAAATTTCTGAGCAGCTTGATGACACTGGCAGAGTTGTAGCTAATGATTTAGGAGATCATGCAGGTGGTTTGCCAAGCTTTGATGGTTTTGTTATGAACACAGAGGGGCAAATTACTGGTACATCTGCGGGTTATGTAGATGATGCAGCAAAATATGGCGCATGGATTAATCCGTTCTATAAAATAACAACTCAGAAAAAATATAAAGAAGATGCAGGTTTCAAGGCAGAAACATTTGGTGTTAATGCTGGTCTTGACTTCAGAGCAAGTGAAGATGTTATTGTTGGTGGTGCGTTTACGTTCTCTAGCAAGGATATTAAACATAAAGATCAGAAGAAAGGCGACAAAACCAAGCTTAATTCTTATATGTTATCTATGTATGCTCTTGGCCAAATTACTGACCGCGTATTTACAGATGTTATTGCAACAGTTGGTGTGCATAATGTGCATATTCGTGATGTTCGCGTGAATCCAACAAATCAAACTACAGAAACAGCTAGGGCAAAATATGAAGCAATGTCTTTTGCTTTTGAAGGTTTGATGGGTGCAAAATTTGCAACTAAATATGCAACATTTATTCCATCAGCTGGTGTAAGATACACAAGAGTTGCAAGCGCTTCATATGAAGAAAAAGATGCTGGCATTAACAATACTGTTAAGCTTAAAGCAATTAATGATGTTAGCGCAATTGCTGATTTGAAAATTGCAGCTCCAGCATTTAAATTTGCAGAGCTTGATGTTTCTCCATCAATCCATGCTGGTATATTGCATGACCTTGTTGGCAAAAAACCTTCACAGGAGATTTCGTCTTCTGCTGGTAACGCCCAGAATAAAGCGCGTAAGGTAATCAGAACTGAATATACATTCGGTGCTGAAATCAATGCAGAGAATGGCAGAATGGAATATGGTATTGGTTATGACTTCAAGATGGCTAAAAAACGCATCAGTCACCTTGGAACTTTGACAGTTAGAGTTAATTTCTAGATTTTTTTCACCAGGTTGCTGCGGCAATCTGGTGAGACGAGGCGTCACTAGCGAGCGCAAGCGAAGCAATCGCGCGCAATGTCATCCCCGCGCAGGCGGGGATCTAGATTTATTAACAAAGAATTCGCAGCTAGCGTTATATGGACCTCCGCCTTGCGCGGGGGTAACAACGAAATTCCACCCGAAGAAGATCACCGCGCCCGTCACCTTGTGACTCCTCGTGATGACGACCCACGTGATGACGTTTATCGCCAACCTTAATTTATTAATTTTGGCAAAATTTTACTAGACATTTTAGGCTAATACACCTATTATGGATTATCTACATATTAAAATTAAATCAAATAGGTATTTTATGAAAAACACATTAAAAATTAAATTAATCTCCGCAGTAATAAAAAAAACATTACTATGCGCTTTATATTTACTTGCGCTGTGCAGCTGGAAAACAGTTATAGCTGACAAAGTGGATTCATCTAATTCTCAACCCAAATTTACTTCTGATTGGTTTTCAGACAAAAAAGAGAATTGGGATAGACATAAGAAATTTTTTGAAGATAAAAAAGAAGTAAGATGTTTAGAAGTAGGATCTTATGAAGGTAGATCAACTCTTTATATTGCAACAAATTATTGCAAGAATAAAGACAGTGTTATTTATGCAATTGACACTTGGAATGGATCAATGGAAAATGACCCTGAACATGAAAAAGATTTATATCAACGTTTTACACACAATCTAAAAACACATATTGATAATAAAAGGGTTATTCCTATTAGAGAGATGTCTAAAAAAGTTCTACCTGGTTTATTAAACTCAGTATATAAAGATAATATGAAAAAATTCGATTTTATTTATATTGATGGCTCGCATGTAGCTAAGGATGTTATGTTTGATTTGGCTGTAGCTTGGGAACTATTAAATGTTGGAGGAGTTATGATTATGGATGATTATGGATGGAGAAAATACTCGCAAGCAAGCCTAACTCCTAAGCCAGCTATTGATGGATTTTTAGCATCTTACGAAGGTAATTATAAAATACTGCGAAAAGCTTATCAAGTGCATATACAAAAAACTAAAGACTAATCACTGCATACTAACTTTGTTGCACTGGCAAATTATAAGGTCTTTAGCTGCAACAAAGTTAGTATACAAAATTTTATGTAAATTCTAAATATATTAAATATTATTTGATATACAGGGCTGTAAAATTTACAATCTCTATCTCAGCGTCTTGAAGAATTTTTTTAATAATTCTTTTGACTCCTCTGTCATTATATTTGAATAAATTTCTGGCTTATGGAAGCAAGAATTACTACTGAAGAAATTAACGCCGCTCTCTACTGCTCCTTGTTTTTCATCATTTGCACCGAAATATAAATTCTTTATTCGGCTATGTGAAATGGCGCTTGCGCACATTGTGCAAGGCTCTAGGGTCACATATAAATCACATTCAGATAGGTTTTTGCTATTTAATTTTTTGCATGCAGCATCAATGGCCAGTATTTCTGCATGGTGGGTTGGATTATTATTATTTTCTACTAAATTATGAGTAGAAGCTATTATTTCCTTAGTTTTCCTATGAACTATAACGCATCCAACAGGCACCTCATTTTCCTCAAATGCTTTTTGTGCCTGCTGCAGTGCTAGTTGCATAAATTGATTGTCAAACATATGTTTGGTTATGCCAGTTTTTCTTTGTAATTAACACCTTTTTCGAATCCAACCGGGTCCTGATGAATTATGATTTCAGCGCCTGGAAATGCCTCCATTAGAGAATCTTCTATTTGGTGCGATATTTCATGCGCTTTGATTAAGCTCATTTCTCCATCCATTTCAAGGTGGAATTGAATGAAAGGCTTGCTGCCAGCTGACCGCGTTTTTAGCTCATGAACACCCTTAGCTGCATCAAATTTACCAATAATTTGCAATATTTGCTCTCTATCTTCTGCTGCAAATTCTTCATCTGCTAGATTATGAATCGCATCACGCATGAGTGTATAAGATGCTTTCATTATATAAAGTGAAATTAAAATGCCTGCAAGCGCATCAATATACCAAAATTTATGGCTTAGATACAGTGAAACTACAACCGCAATATTTGTCAAAAAATCTGTAAAATAATGTAGCTTATCTGCAGAAATAACTTTAGATTTTGTAATTTTTACCACATATGATTGATAGCAGACTAATATAAAGGTCAAGAAAATACAAACATACATAATGCTAGCGCCAAATTCTGCATTTTCTGGAACTTCTTGAAAATATAGGGCTTTAGAAGAAGAATATAGAGTAAACAAACAAGAGCTAAAAAAGAAAATAGATTGCGAAAATATTGCAAGATCTTGGAATTTATCATGCCCAAAGCGGTGATTGTCATCAGGTGGCTGCAGCGCAATTTGAATTGCAATTAAATTTATTACAGAAGAAGAAATATCAAGTAAAGAATCCACAAGTGAAGCAAGCATTGACTGTGAATCTGTTTGCATCCAGCCATAACTTTTGATTGTCATTATAATAATAGCAAGAGTAACGGATGCATATGATGCCGACTTTATTAACCACTCATCTCTTTTTTTTGACATAAAAATTCTTTTTTTATTTGCATTACACCATTATAGCATATATTATATTAAAGGTTACTACCGTAATGTCAATTTTTAAAGGTAATTTTTATGAAAAAAATAGCTAATATATTATTAATCATTTTTGCATGTACTTCCCTTGTTGCATGTAATGGCCAAATGAACAAACAAGGTGGTGGAACAATTCTTGGCGGTGTTGCTGGTGGATTGCTTGGTTCGCAATTTGGTAAAGGTGAAGGAAAAATTCTTGCTACTGCAGCTGGCGCACTTCTTGGTGGGTTCATGGGTAATCAGATTGGTCAAACTATGGACAGACAAGATCAAATGCTTGCGCATCGTGCTTCTAGCAGAGCTCTTGAAAATGCAAGAACAGGCCAAAGCACAAGCTGGAAAAACCCAGATTCTGGTAACAGAGGAACAATCACACCAACAAGAACTTACCAAAATCATGGCCAGTATTGCCGTGAATATCAGCATAATATTGTTGTAGGTGGAAAAACACAAAAAGCTTTTGGTAGAGCTTGTCGTCAACCAGATGGCCAGTGGAAAGTTGTAAATTAATAACATTTACAGTTCTTTATATCATTTATTGTAAATTTAACTCCCGTTTATGCAGTTTCATTGTCTCGCTTGAACTATTATATATAGTATTCACTTAGCCAATTCTCGCGCAGGACTTTAATTAAATATACAATATTTGAATAATGAATTCAGATATTGTACTATTAAGGTGTTGCCTCAATTTTAGCAGCACCTTTAATTTTTGTTATAATTAGTGAATTACATGGATATATTAGTAGAGTTTAAATCCCTATCTAAAAGCTTCAAAAATAATAAGCTGGTTGAAAATGTTAGTTTCAAACTCAAAAAGGGCGAAATAACAACTTTAATCGGGCAAAATGGAGCTGGCAAAACTACTCTCACAAAAATGCTGCTAGGTCTTGAGGGCTATGATAGCGGAGAAATACATATTAAAGAAAACATTAATATTGGCTATGTTCCGCAAAATTTAGATCTTAATTTTGATATGCCAATTAGGTCTAAAGAACTTCTAAAGCGCCTTGCTAATGTGAGTTATATAGATTACGATTCTTTTATATTAAAAGATTTTTTGGATTTCAGAAAAATTAAAAACGAAGATCTGTCTAATATTTCACGCGGTCAATTGCAAAAGCTAATATTAGCTGGGACCTTAATGCAAAAACCAGACTTAATAGTTCTAGACGAACCAACGCAATATCTTGACGTGCAAAGCCAGCAAGAATTTTATTTGATTTTAAAGCACTTAAAGGAAAAGCATGGAATTACTATTTTCATGGTATCGCACGATTTGTTTACCGTCATGAAAAATTCAGATCAAGTAATATGTCTAAATAAACATGTATGCTGTAGCGGCAAGCCGGTTGATATAAAAGATAATAATATATTTAAAAATGCTTTATCTGAAATTGGCGTATATATACATAATCATGATCATAAACATTAGGGGCTATAATTTATGGAAATTATTTTAATTACATCAATATTAATAGGCTTGATATTCGCCCCCTTAGGATGCTTTGTTTTATGGAAGAAATATGTTTACTATAGCGATGGTCTAGCGCACGCAAGCATATTAGCCGCTGCTATAAGCATAATTTTGGATTTACCAGTTATTTATGCCGCTCTTTTTAATACCATCATATTTGCAATTATAGTCTTTAAGCTAAAAGCAAATACTAGCAATAACGCAGCTGTTGGCTTAACTTCAAGTGTCATGATGTCGTTTGCACTTGTTTTATCTTACATGTCCGAGAAGGAATTTAATTTTAGCAGCTTGCTATTTGGAGATATTATTGCTGCAAATATAGAGGATATAAAACTTCTTATTTTTATATTATTATCTGTAATTTGCTTTTTTGTTCTAAATTTCAAAAATTTACTATTAATTATTTTAAGCAGAGATGTTGCCCACAGCAGAAATATAAATATACAATTCACAGAATTTTTGTTCTTATCGATATTATCATTTGCAATAATTTCGACCATTAAAATAGTTGGCGCCCTGCTTGTTACTAGCATCATCCTAATCCCTGCATTATGTGCAAGATTAGTTTCAAATTCACCAGCAACTATGATTTTGTTTGCAGCCATTATTGCGCAAATTATGAACTTGACTGGTTTTGTGATATCATATCATATAGATATACCATTTTCGCCCATTATAGTACTGTGCGGTGGAATGATTTATATCATAATGTTTTTGATTAAATATTTGAAATCCAAATAAAACATTTTTTTATGATTAATTACGATAAAGAAACGCAAAATGCAATTCAATCTTGGCAAGAATATTTGTCTGTGCAGAAAAATTATTCAGATCACACAATAGACTCTTACAGGAGAGATTTATTTAATTTTTTATCATTTATTTCATCATATGAAGAAAAACAAATCTCTTTAAAATCAATTGAGAATGTAGATGTGCGGTTAATGCGCAGCTGGCTAGCGGGCCGCGTGCGTGATAAATATAATTCATCTTCAAGCGCAAGGGCTCTTTCATCTGTGAAAAATTTTTACAGATTTTTGGAGAAAAAACATGAATTAAAATGCCATTCTATATATGTTGTGCAAACTCCCAAGAAATCTAAAATACTACCAAAAGCTTTGACTAAAGAAGAGGCATATAGTGCGCTTGATAATATTGGAATGTTGGGAAGCCAGCCATGGGTGCATTTACGCAATAAGTCACTGCTGACGCTTATATATGCAAGTGGATTGAGGATTTCAGAGGCGCTATCTATTACAAAAAAACACCTAAATAATAAAGAGTTTCTTACCATAACAGGTAAAGGCAATAAGCAAAGACAAATCCCTTGGATAGAAGAGTCTTATTTGCTTATAAAGCAATATTTGGATATTTTGCCTTATTATATAGAAGAGGATGCTCCAATATTTCGCGGCGTGCGCGGCGCACCTCTGCAGCGCAGCTCTTTCAGTAAAGAGCTTGTTACTTTACGCCGTACCCTTGGATTGCCAGAACATTTAAGTTGTCATTCATTTCGTCATAGCTTTGCAACTCATTTGCTAGAAAATGGCGCTGATTTACGCTCTATTCAGGATTTGCTAGGTCATCAAAGTCTTTCCACCACGCAGCGCTATACTAAAATTAATCGCAAACATCTAGAATCCGCCTATAACAAAGCGCACCCACTTGGGTGAGGTCAAACGTCATGCGCGGGCGAGCTCGTGAGAGCGAAGTGGTGATCTCATGAGTTTAAACTCAAATGTCATCCTCGCGCAGGCGGGGATCCATAAAACGCTAACCGCGAATGCATTATTAATATTCCTAGATTCCCTCTTCCGAGGGAATGGCATCGCAGTAGGTTGCCACGTTTTCTACTCGTGCTCACTCAAAAATGGCTTTTACCAACAAATATGTGCTTTTTGATGCACATTAAATTATGAAAAATTAATATTTAATTTTTTGCATTTAGTTTATTGTTAATATTTTATAAATAAGTTAACAAGCATGGCGACCAAAGGCGATAATTAAATTATCTCAGAGCCTAATATACTTAGTTATTTTTTATATTATGGGGGGGGGTTTGTGCTAAAATTATCACAAATGGCAAAATTTTTATAAAATAATGCTTTTTTCACTAGCCAAAACACATTTTAATATGCTATAACTTCTTAAGTAAGCTGATTTTTGCTTCATATGGATAATAAAAAGACTTAATCTTTTTATTTGTTTATTTAATCCAAAAATAAGTTTATGAACTAAAATTGTTAATTATTAAAAATATAAAGGAATATTATTATGAAAAAAATTCTATTAACAACAGCAGCAATTGCTGCTTTGTCTTCTTCTGCTCTTGCAACAGATGGTATGTTCGCAATGGGTGGTGATACTTATGGTGCTCTAGAGCTAGGTTGGTCTAACTTGGTTAATACTAAGACTAAGGATACTGTTTTGACAGATGCAACTGGTTCTGAAATCTCTAAATCCAAGAAAGCGACTGGTGAAAATGCATTCTTATTTGGCATTCGCGGTGGTTATAACATAACAGAAGATTGGAGAATGGATCTATCTTATCATCATTTCTTCGGTGCTAAGTACAAGTTGAAAAAATCAGATTCAGTATCAGGCGGAATGACAACAAAAGATGGATCAAAGAAATCAACAATAAATCTAAATATCAATACTTTCTTAGTAAATGGATATTATGATGTTCTGGATCTTGACGTGGCTAAACTATATGCTGGTGCTGGTATTGGTTTTTCATACATCACAGGTGATATGAAAGCAGAAGGTCAAAAAAATAAATTCAAAATGAAAAGCAAAACAAGCTTTGCATATCAATTGCAAGTTGGTCTAACTTCAGAAGTAACACATGGTGTGCATGCAGAGCTTGCATATAGCTGGAGACATTTTGCAGATAAAAGCTTTAAATTCAAAGGAGCTAATGGCGTTAAAGGTTTCACTACAAAAATCAAAGACCATGTTGCAGGAAACAATATTGCTCTTGGTTTAAGATTCGATATCTAAGTTTAGCTTAAGATATTTCGATAATCGCATTGCGATTTTTTGAATCAAAGATAATAAAAAGACTCATTTAATTTATATTTAATGGGTCTTTTTTATTTTTGTAGTTTCTTTTTTTTTATTTGCTGCTATTATGCT
>JAHDEH010000001.1:11566-14166 GCA_020628955.1 Alphaproteobacteria bacterium | reverse complement strand
TAGTGTTTAGTGATGTTGGTTATGTTCTGGTGTTGATGTATAAATTACTGCCATAATATATCTGATATCACTATATATTTAACGTGTTTTTAGCTAGAATCTATAATATTAATCAATGTAAATTTATAGTAGAATTAAACAAAGTTTGCTCAAAGCTAAAAACAAAAATAATAATTTAAAAAATATAGGTATTAACAATATATGTTTAACGAAATAATTAAAAAAATTGACTGGAATGGCTCTGAGCTAGAGATTTCAACAGGTAAAATTGCGCGCCAAGCAACTGGCGCTGTTATGGTGAAAATGGGCAATGCGGTTGTGCAATGTACTACAGTTTCTGCTAAAGAAGCAAAAGAAGGAATGGACTTCTTTCCACTGACTGTTAACTATCAGGAAAAAACTTATGCAGCAGGTAAAATACCTGGTGGATTCTTCAAGCGCGAAGGCAGAGGGTCAGAAAAAGAAGTACTAACTTCGCGCCTTATAGACAGACCAATCAGACCATTATTCCATCCGGGATTCTTCAATGAAACACAAATTTTATGTACTGTACATTCATTTGACGAAAACCATAACACAGATATTTTAGCGCTAGTTGGCGCATCGGCTGCGCTTGCGATTTCAGGAGTGCCTTATATGGATATAGTTGCAGCATCCCGCGTTGGTATGATAGGCGGTGAATTTGTAATTAATCCAGGCTATGCACAAATGGACGAAAGCAGTCTTGACCTTATCGTTGCAGGAACAAAAGATTCTGTAATGATGGTTGAATCTGAAGCTGACTTCCTAACAGAAGAGCAAATGCTTGAAGCTGTTAAGCATGGCCATGAATCATTGCAACCTGTTATTAAATTAATAGAGGAGCTAAAAGCAGAAGCTGGTAAGCCAGCATGGTCAGTTGAAGATCTATTCCCTGCAAGCTTAAAAGAAGAAATAAAAACTATGGTAAATGCTGACGTAGAGGCAGCTTTTGCAATCAAAACAAAGCAAGAAAGATATGCAGCAATTGCATTAATTACTAAAAAAATAAGAGAGAATTTTGTAACTGAAGATGGATTCAACCAAGTGCAAGTAGACGCTGCATTATCGGAAGTAAAAGCAGACATATTGCGCGCAGATACACTGGCAAAAAACATACGTGTTGATGGCAGAGCTCCAAACGAGATTCGCCCAATAGAATGCGAAGTTTCCCTGTTGCCTGGCGCGCACGGATCTTCCCTGTTCACCCGCGGCGAAACGCAAGCAATTGTAACTTCAACACTAGGAACAGGCCAAGATGAGCAGATCATCGATGGCATAGAAGGCGAATATAAAGAGAGCTTTTTGCTTAATTATATCTTCCCTCAATATTCAGTTGGTGAGGTTGGCCCAATGCGCGCGCCAAGCAGGCGTGAAGTTGGTCATGGTAAACTTGCATGGAGAGCGCTGAAAAAAGCCCTGCCAAGCAAAGAAAAATTCCCATATACAATCAGAGTAGTTTCAGAAATTACTGAATCTAATGGTTCATCTTCCATGGCAACTGTTTGTGGTGGTTCAATGTCTATGATGAATTCAGGCGTGCCAATGAAGG
The DNA here is from genome assembly GCA_020628955.1 of Alphaproteobacteria bacterium. GTDB lineage: Bacteria > Pseudomonadota > Alphaproteobacteria > Rickettsiales > Rickettsiaceae > Megaera_A. The sequence goes on along the minus strand of JAHDEH010000001.1, from coordinate 12,596 downwards.
CGCCAATTTCTGGCATAGCTATGGGACTTATTAAGGAAAAAGATCAATTTATGGTGCTTTCAGACATCATTGCCGACGAAGATCATCTTGGCGATATGGACTTTAAAGTAGCAGGCAGCAAAGATGGCGTGACTGCGCTACAGATGGACATAAAAGTAGCTGGTATAACTTTCGACATCATGCAAAAAGCACTGGAGCAAGCAAAGGAAGGCAGAGTTCACATCTTGGGCAAAATGGCGCTAGCTATTAAAGAAAATGGAGAAATTAGCGGCAATGCTCCAATGATTGAATCTTTCATGGTGAAAAAGGATAAAATTCGTGATATTATTGGCCCAGGTGGTAAAATTATTCGCGAAATATGCGAAGTAACTGAAGCAAAAATCGACATTACTGACGATGGCCAAGTTTCCATAGCAGCAGTTGGCAGAGACAAGCTAGATGCTGCAATAAAAATGGTAAAAGAGATTGCAGTTGATCCAGAGCCAGGCCAAATATTCACAGGAAAAGTTGTGAAGGTGTTAGACGCTGGAGCTTTTGTTAATTACTGTGGAAGCAGAGATGGGTTTGTGCATATTAGTGAAATATCGCATGAACGCGTTGAATCTGTTGCATCTGCACTTACAGAAGGGCAAGAGGTTAGAGTTAAGCTAGTTGGGTTTGATCGCGGCAAAGCAAGATTAACTATCAAGAATGTAGATAGCGACACCTTGCCAGAAAAACCAGGCAAGCCAGAAAAGCATGACAAAAAAGGTAAAAAAACGGATAGGTCTGATAGAGCTGATAGGTCAGAAAAAACTGAAAAGCGTGAATCTTCCAAAAAATGGAACAAGAAAGAATCAAAACCATCAGGAGATGGCGAGGTAACTGAGCGCAAATATTTTGACTAAAATAAAATAAAGCTTAGGTGTGTTTTAATAAATTCACCTTAAGCTTTATATGCGGCCGTGGCGGAATTGGTAGACGCGCAGCATTGAGGGTGCTGTTCTCGCTTTAGAGAGTGGAAGTTCAAGTCTTCTCGGCCGCACCATTT
>JAHDEH010000001.1:0-11466 GCA_020628955.1 Alphaproteobacteria bacterium | reverse complement strand
ATTAATTTTGGTATATTTTTATGAAGATAGTTACTTGGAATGTAAATTCAGTTAAGGTTCGAATCAATCATTTAAAAGAATTGATAGCAGATCATGACCCAGATATTATCTGCCTGCAAGAGCTAAAGTGCATAAATGAGCAGTTCCCAAAGGAAGAGCTAAGTCATTTGCCATATAATTTATACCTTAATGGACAAAAAACATATAATGGAGTTGCCATTATTTCTAAATTACCTGCAGATGATATTAAACTTGATTTTCCAAATAACCCTGCTCCTGAACAAGCAAGGTTCATAGAGTGTAGTTTTAATACAGATATTGGTTATGTCAGAGTAATTTCCCTTTACGCACCAAATGGCGGCGAGGTAGGCAGCGACAAATTCAAAATGAAATTAGAATTTTACGATACTTTTATTGATTATATAAATTCCATAAATAAGTTTGACGAAAAATTATTTATTGGCTCAGACTATAATATTGCACCCTTTGACATTGATGTTCATAATTCAGAAAAACTACGCGGTACAACTTGTTTTACATATGAAGAGCAGCAAAAATTAAGGGTTATTTTAAATAACGGCTTTGTAGATAATTACCGTGCTTTGCACCCAAATAGCGGAGAATTTTCTTGGTGGGACTACCGTGCTGGCTCTTTCGAACAAAATAAAGGCATGCGGATTGATACGATTATATCATCTAGTAATGCAGTTGGTAATTTAAATAGCTGTATAATTGATTATAAAACTAGAGAGAAAAATAAGCCATCTGATCATGCTCCAGTAATAGCAGAATATCTTTAGCGTTGCAATTTTGTGAGAACAGATTCCTCATTGCGATTGAGCCTGCAGGCGAAACGTGGCAATCTTTTAAGAAGGAACTCCAACCGAAAAAGGTCACCACGCTAAAGCTCGTGATGACTGCTATGTCTTGTCCATTGCATTCGCGCATGACGAGCAAATTCTCTCTTAAACTAAGTCAATGTCAATCATCTGAGAAGAGCAGCTAAAAACATAGCCGCGCTTATTTTTTGCTGGGATGATGCATTTTCCACAAATCCCTTTCATCATGCAGTGCATTTGGCTGTTGATGTATATTTTAGTGCTTTTAGAAACCAAGCCAGAGTCTTTTATTATAGGAATAAATTCTTTGGGAATATTGCATATAATATTACAATTTTTTTGCAAAATATTATTATTTTTAATGTAATTAATTGCCTCTATTATAGATCCTTTAATTGAGTGATCATTTTTTCTAGACGCTTCAATTGTTGCATCTTCGCAGACCCAAATAATTTTATTTGATGCATTTTCTATTTTTGTTTGTTGTATTAACTCGCTCTTTTTGCTGTAATGCGCTATATGTATCACTTCACAACCAAGCTTCTTAGCTTTTTTTGAAATCTCAAGCATCAGCAAATTACTCAAATCCTTCGTGATTATTACTAGCTGGTTTTTTTCTTGAATAGAATATCCAGATCCAACAGGCCCCATTAAAGATATTTTTTTCCCAATTTTTAAGTTACTAGCTATATTGGTCGATAAATTTTTATTATTTATGATAAAAGTAATATTTTGTTTTTCTATATCTATTTCCGATGCAGTTAGCGCAAGAGGTTGCATTTGACTATCTGCTACATCACCAAAATTTTGGAGTTTGAAAAACTGGCCAGCTTGCGTATTTTTTGCAGCAGAGCTGTGTATTATTAATTCTGTAATATTACTTGCTAAAGATTTATTAGAAATAATTTTTGCATCTGATAAATCTTGCCTCCCGCTTAGTACTTGTGTGCTTTTAGCCGATAAGGCAGAACTAGAAATTTCTTGATAATTGTCTTTAGCGCTAGCGATGGCTTTAACAACACTGCCTGTATATTTTGGATTACAATCCCCAAGATATGATATTTTGTTACTGTCATTAACAAAAACAGAATCATCACTATCGTTTTTTTTAAAATCAAAAATATCTAAAAATTCATTCTGCTCTGTTCCAATAGCAATAAGGATGGCTTTAGCAGGTTTTGTTATTTGATTTGAAAACTCTATATATTGCGCATAATTTTCATCATCTGTTTTTATCTCTTTAGGTTCATAATTTTCAAAAAAATTAACTCCTAATGCTTTGGCATGCTCTATTTCCTCATGATTTAATTTGTAAGCAGGGGAGTCTTTAATGTTTTTGCGATAGTAAATACTGACTCCTCCCAGATCATGCATTATTTTTATTTTTTCAGAATCATTTTTTGCATTCATGAATAATTTTGCGTGTTCTGCAAATTCATTCACTAAATCCTTTGAAAATTTTTTGTAAGCTTCTTCCAGCTTATCCCCCCATTCTGTATAGAAAGACTCTACCTGCAAAGGGTAATAATGCATCAGCTCAACCGCACTATCAATAGCAGTTAGTCCAGCCCCAATTACCGCGCAAGGCATTCTGATAAATTTTCGTTTTTTCGTATTTTGTATATACTCATCGCCTTGATGCAGCTCCATCAAAAAGCTAGCGGCGGACATAACATTTTTGGCAAAATATCCAGGTAATGTATCATATTTTGGCTTGCCAGCTCCAATACACAGAGATATATGATCAAGCCCCTGTTCCATAGCTTGATTTAAACTAATATTACTGCCAAGACGTGTGCTGCCGCGTATGGTAAAATTACTATTTCTCTCCAGGAGAAGGCGAATTAGTGTTAAATAGTTTTTGTCCCATCTTGCGGTTATACCATATTCTGCTACACCTCCAAAACCAAGCGGCTGTTTGCTTGTAAGCCCTTGTTTTATATTATTCCAAAACTGAATTGGTTTATTATAATCAAATTCAAGGGGTGAAATTTTTTGTCCATCTATTGCAATCACATTATGCCCCTCACGTAGTAAATAATAAGATAAAGCAAAGCCAGCAGGGCCAAGGCCAGTTACCAAAATTTTGCTATTATTATTAGCTTTGGGGAGTGGACTTGCAATATTAAGAGGATTCCATTTTGTTAGTAAAATATATATTTCCACGCCCCAGGGGAGATTTAGCACGTTTTCCAAAATACTTGTTTCTACCATCGGAATATTCACAGGATCTTGTTTTTGAAATATACACGATTTCATGCAATCATTGCATATGCGGTGACCAGTTGCTGCTAAAAGTGGATTATCAACAATAGCCATTGCAAGAGCAGACAAACTAAACCCAGAAGATTTTAATTTCGTCATCTCTGATATTTTCATATTTATTGGGCAGCCTTTTTTGTCTTTGATAATATCATTAGTTTGTTTATCAATTAAACCATTTGAGCAAGAATCTTTGCTTTGATTATGGCAATAAATGCAATATTTAGAATGCGAATGAGATTTTGCATCAAAATTTTTGCTAAGAGCGATTTCTGGGTCTCTGTGACCAAATCCAACATAAGGTGTTTTTTGTATTTGTTTTATTTTATGCTGCCTAATATGATTTTCTTCATCTATTTTTTGCGGAACATCAAAAAGCGCTAAATTGCTATGGTTTTGTACCATATAAGTACAAAACTTCATTGCAGCGTGTAACTGCCTATTATATTTATCTTGATCGTGCGCCCAGAAAAGAATATTTTTAGCTAGAGTTAGTTCAGTAATTTTTTCATCAATATACATAGATAGATTTGCGCAACTTTTTTGAAAACCCTCATCAGATACATGGTAGGTGAAATCTAGTTTGCGCTGAATAAATTTACGCCTGCATTCATATATTATATCAAAATCTTTTATTTGTTCTCTGTGCTGCGTAACATCTTTTTCAATATTAAATAATTCTGCTAAAAAGTCATCTAAATAAGGAGATATTTTTAATAGAAAATTTGAATTTTCTTTAGAAGTTTGTACTTCGGAATTGTTTTTTCTTAAAGTCTTTAAGTGATAATATGCATCAATATCTTGAGTTTTTAGTCTGCGCATAAAAAATTTATCCAGCTTTTTAAGGCCGGATAAATTATTAAGATCAGAAAATTTAAAACCAAATGCAAGCATTGTAATAAATAATACTAATTTTCATCATTTATAGAATTATTAATCCATTCAACAAGTGATCCTTTCGGCAGGGCTCCAACTTTTGTTGCAATATTTTCGCCTTTATCAAACAGCATCATTGTTGGTATTCCTCTGACTCCTAATTCGGATGGAGTTTCTGGATTTTCATCTATATTCATTTTTACTATCTTTACTTTATCTTTCATTTCTTCGGATAAAGCATCAATAACTGGCGTAAGCATTTTGCAAGGGCCACACCATTCAGCCCAAAAATCAATCAAGACCGGCTTTGTTGATTTTAAAACTTCTTCTTCAAAATCTTTATCGTTAATATTATTAGCCATAATTTCTTCCTCTTTTGTTAATTAAAATTTTTTTATAGCCACGCGCGTCATAAACTACTATAATCACATTATATATTCTATTAATTACAAAATATTAATATAATGCGTTATAAAATTGCTGAGCTTGTTGCTACATTCTTCTATATTGGTAAAATAAAATATGCCCCAGGTACCTTTGGGTCTCTTCCTGCATTTCCAATATGCTACATTATACTGTATTTTGTTGAAAAATACAAAATAGTTTTTTTCGAAGCTGAATTTTCTCAAACAGAGCAGTTAGTTTTTTCGGTAATTTTGCTAGGCTTTATGGCTAGTTTACTTATGTTTTTTGTGGGTATATATTGCACTAATATATATATAGAAAATAAACAAGACCAAGATCCAAAAGAGGTGGTGATAGATGAGGTTGCTGGACAAATGCTTACTTTTTTTCTATCTTATTTCTCATATATTTTTATGTATAACTCTTCCTTTGTAGATGAGTTTGGAGCTAGCAACATCAAGCTGTTTTTGTTATTTTTTCTGCCTTTTATTTTATTTCGCGCCTTTGATATTTTTAAACCCTGGCCAATTAATTTCCTAGATAAAAATATAAAAGGAGGGGTTGGTGTGATGCTTGACGATATATTAGCAGCCATTTTTGCAGCAACTTGTCAATATTTTATTGTTTTTAATATGCTAAATTATGTATAAATTTGCAATATGTCAGAACAAATAAATGAATTAATATCTTCAATTAAGAATAAGCTAAAAGGAAAAAAAATAGCAGTAGCAGAATCATGTACTGGAGGAATGCTTTCTGCTTATTTTACAAATATTCCAGGAGTATCTGACTTTTTTTTAGGCGGTGTAGTTAGCTACTCCAATGAACTTAAAAAAAATATTCTTGGAGTGCAAAAAGAATCACTGAAAAAATATGGAGCAGTATCCTCGCAAGTAGCAAAAGAAATGGCACTTGGGTGCCTTAAAATCACTGGAGCTGATATTTCTATTTCAATAACTGGTATTGCAGGGCCAGGAGCTGCCGCTGCTGGCAAACCAATTGGTCTTGTGTATTTTGCAGCGGTGGTAAATGGAGAAGTCAGCGCCTATGAAAAAAAATTTACAGGAGATCGCGCGCAAATTAGAGAAAAAGCATGTTACAAAGCCCTAGAAATTATTTTATCTAGCACTCAAAATCTATAGATACGCCACCAACTTCTTTTAAATCTTCAGATGAACAACCTACTATAGAGCAAGGAGTATCAGATATATCGTTATGTTCAATAAACCAAAGAGCTGAATGTTTGTTACTTTCATCTATTAAAATTTCAGAAATATTCTTTTGCCTGTCGTTGCTATGAATCAAGCTTAAAGATTTTATTTGTTCTAAATCATAAACTGCTTTCCAGTGACCAGGAGCGCAATCAACCTTAATTTTATTGTGCTTTTCTAAAGCATCATCCGATATATTTTGGCCATTTGGGTCGATGAATAACTTTAGCCCTTTATTTTCAAATTTCTTTTTCATGATAGTCAGCATATCACCAACTGGAACTGTAAGCATATATTTTTTAGCTGATGCAAGCTCGTTGTTTTTATAAAAACCATCAATAACGTTTGCAGCAAAGCTATGTAAGCTCATTGATAAACTTCTATGATGATCTCCGTTGTAGCTTTCTGGCCTAAATATCCCCATATTCATAAAAAATTCAGATTGCTCAGAAGAGGAAGCGGACATAATGATTTCTATATGTGGGTAGTCATTTTGCGTGATAGAAGTCTTTTCTTTTTCGTAATGGACTTTTTCAAGAATAGAGTCGCTGATAAAGACAATAAACATATCCATCTTACCACAATGTTTGTTATAATTAACCAGCGAGTCTTTTAGGCCATTGATCCCTGCATTATTATGGGTTTGAGCCTTTAAAAATGCTTTCCATTGATTTGTGTCTGCAGGCCGGTTAATTTTTTTCCAGTAAAAATATAGATTGTCAATTTCTTTAAATTTCATGCTTTAATATAAAAAATTAGTTTTCATAAAATAACATATTGCCATAAACATTAACAAAAGTCAATCTTTTAATTTATATTTATATATGGCGGACAGGGTGGGATTCGAACCCACGGTACGCTTGCACGCACGCTGGTTTTCAAGACCAGTTCTTTAAACCGCTCAGACACCTGTCCATTAAATAGATTAAAGTAATTTATTGCACATAAAAATATGAATAAATCGCTTCAAAAAGATATAGCAAAAAAGAAATTCTTATTTCTTGCTCTGGTAAAATAGCAGATAATTAAATCTCTTTCAAGATAAATTATTCAAAATAAACAAGTAATAGTATATTTTTATGCAAATAGTCGCTATAATTAAGGCTACATGATAAATTTTAAGTAATATTTATTCAAGCAATGAAGGTAAAATCGTCTAATTTTATAGGTTTTGATATTGGTAGTAGCAAGATAACAGCGCTCGCTGCCAGTATTAACAAGCAAGGTGAAGCTATTGTTAATAACCAAATATTACAACATTCTGAAGGGTTCAGATATGGCAATATAATAAATATGGAAAATGCAGAAAATTGTGTTATCAATGCAATTTATGCACTTGAAAAAGAGAGCGACAAAAGTATTCAAGGAGTTTCTGTTTCATTATCTGGTTCTGGAGTTAAGTCTTACTATGTCAGCAACAAAACAAAAATTAGTAACGCACCAATTAGCAAGCAAGACGTAAAGAAACTGATAAACAAAGCCCTTGCAAAATTTCAAATCAAAGATTATGAAATTATTCACTATTTTCCAATGAATTTTAACTTAGATAATCGCCAGATAGTAGAAGATCCAGTTGGTATGTATGCAAGGGAATTTTCTTGCCAGGTGCACATAATAGCCGCTGATTCAATAATGCTAATGAATTTGGCAAAATGCCTTGCAAAATGTAACGTAGAAGTAACCGAAGTAATAGCTTCCATTTATGCATCAGGCATGTCAACGCTCAGTGCTGATGAGAAACAGCTTGGGTCTATTATAGTAGACATAGGCAGCCACACAACAAGCTATGCTGTGTTCTTGGAGGGTAAAATAGTGTATGTAAGTCATATTCCAATTGGCGGTATGCATATTACAACAGAAATTGCAAAAAATTTATCTATTAGCATCAAAGAGGCAGAGAAGCTGAAGATTATTTATGGCAATGCCAGTGCAAGTCAACTAATTAAAGATTCTGTAATTAATCTAGAAAGTCAGGATAGATCAATCACAACTACGCAGCTTGCTGGTATCATTAATCCGATTGTAAATGATATATTTATTAAAATCAGAAGACATATAGCAAGTTTAAAAATGGAAAAAATACTCACCAGAACAATGGCAATTACTGGTGGTACAGCTGCAATGCCTGGTATTAAAAATGTAGCAGCAGAAATTTTTCAAAAAAGGGTAAGAATTGCAAAGCCAGAAAGCCCTGCAGGGTTTGCCGACAGCTATAATTCTTATATACATTCCACGCTTATTGGAATGTTAAAAATTAATTCATTGAAATATTTAGAAAAATCCTATATTTCTAGTAGCCTCGAAAATGAAAGCTGGATGAGGCGTTTTATACATTGGCTAAAAGAAAATATTTAATTTCTTGTTTTATATTGATATATTTCACTCCCTTTCTTTGTTATGCAAGCCCATGGATGCCAAAAGAAGGAGCCTATCAAATTAATGCATCATTTTTATATTCTGATAAAAAATCCACCAAACATAGAAAGAAACGAGAATCCTTATTTAAAGAAGCTCAAAATCAAATTATAAATGCTGACTTAACAATTGAAGAGATAAAACAAGCGGCCTCACAAAGACCTGCAGGAAATAGGGAATTATATAATAGTGAGCAAAGGGATATAGAAAATGAGCAAAGAAAAAAATGCAAATTACTGAAATATAGTGAAATGCTTTCTGCTTTCAGTGACGACAAATCTGCATATATGCAAATAGAATATGGTCTTGCTAATAAACAAAGTATGGGCATCAAAGCTGGCTATAAAATCAATAAATTTATTACTGTTAAAGATATTGATGCTAATTCAAATTATACAAACAGATACAAAAAATATACATCACAAGGTGTTGATTTAGATTTGTTTTATAAATATCAATTATACCAAAAAAAGAATTTTTTAATAACAATTATGCCAAAATTGCATTACACAGCAGAAACAATATCAAAAGATTGGCGATATTTAGAGCTTAGCATGTTTGCAGGCAATAGCTTCGAGAGTAAAAACAAACCCAAAAAATTTGCTTATGTGGGCTTTGGTATGCGTAATTACTATAATCAGAATATAAAAAATAATATTGCATATGTGCTGTATAGCCAGGAAGGAATGGAGTTTAAAAATGGTGTGCGAATAAGCAATTATACGGAATACCAAATGGCAAATTTCAAAAATTATGTTTATAGAAGTACAATATATAATGAAATTTCAATTGGAAAAAATATAAATATTTCAAAAATGAATAAGATGAATTTTAATATTCAGGTAGGGTATTTCTGGAAAACTAGCGTGCTGAATAAAAATTTTGTTACTTCTGGCCCCTCTTTAACCCTTGGATGCGATTTTTAAAAATATTTAAAGTTCCCCACCGGCGCATGACGCTAAACGCCACTAGCGAGCGCAAGCGAAGCAATCTCGTAAGTAGAAACTCTACCTTAAAAAGATCACCACGTCGCCCCTTCAGGGCTCACACGCGCATGACGAGTTTGCATCTTCCGTGTATAAAAAAACAAAAATAATTGATGATTTTTTACTGAAGTTAGTGTAGAATCTCAAATTCAAATAAATAATAAGATAAATTAACTATGAGTCTCGAATTTTTAAACTCTTACTTTAATGTTGATATTTTTATAGTTTTGGTTTTTATGGCATTTACAATGTATTATGGAATTCGTCATGGAGCAGGAATAGATACTATAGAAGAGCAGGCTTTGGCTGATAGAAATTTTCCAGATGGCGCGGTTACTGCAACAATTATAGCAACTTGGGTAGGTGGGGCAAATTTTGCCATGTATTTATCCGAAACATATTCTAGTGGAATTTATTTCATTTTATCTTCTTTTGGAGTTTTAGGTTCTTTTTATATAGTAGCAAAATATTTTGCACCAAGAATGAAAAAATGCTTGGGTAAGTTATCAATCGCTGAAGTAATGGGAGAAATGTATGGCACAAAAGTGCGCTATATCACTGCATTTTCTGGTGCATTTTTTTTAATTGCTATGATTTCTGTAGAATTTAAAATTGCGGCTCAAATGCTAAGTCATTTATTTGGGTCTGCAGCAATACATACTGTTATTTTTAGTGGTATTATAGTAATAATATATTCAAGCTTTGGTGGTATCAGATCTGTTACATACACTGATATATTGCAATTTATGATATTTGGTACAGTTGTACCATTAATAGCTTTTATTATTTGGGGAGATTTCGATGATAAATCATCTATTTTTTCTACAGTAGCCTCAAATGAAATTTTTAATGTAAAAGCATTGTTTGACTATGAAACAAAAAAAGCATGGAATTTTTTAGCTTTAATGGTAATGTTTCTAATACCAGGTTTTAGTCCTTCTGTTTTTCAGAGAATATCTATGTCTCGTGATGTAAAGCAAGTGCAAAAAACTTTTATTTATGCAGCTTATGTAGTATTGTTAATTCAACTTTTAATATCTTGGATAGCAATTATGTTGCTTACAAAAGATGTTAATCTAGATCCAGATAATTTGTTTTCATATATAATTAATAATTACTCATCTACAGGTATCAAAGCTTTGTTTATAATAGGAGTCTTAACAATGGTGATGTCATGTACAGATTCAGATTTAAATGCATCATCTGTAATAATAGCTCATGATATATTATATCCTATGAATATTATAACTAAAAAACAAGAATTATCAGCATCTAGAATTGTAACAATAATTACAGGCATTGGTTCATTGGTGTTAGCTCTTCAATTTGATAGTTTGTTTGAACTGTTTATGTTTGGGTATAGTTTTTATATGCCTATCGTGACTGTTCCATTTATTTTGGCAATTATAGGTTTTAAGACGACTTCTGGTAGTGCGTTGGTTGGGATGTCAGGTGGCTTCTTGACAGTGCTTTTTTGGAATTATTTGGGAATAGATTTAGATAGTGTAATACCAGGATTAATTGTAAATTTATTATGTATGTTAAGCTTTCATTATTTATCTGGTCAAAAGGGTGGTTGGCAATCTGTAGAAATAGAAATTGATAATACTGAAAAAAAAGAAAAAAATATAGATATTAATAATTTTTCTTTTAGCCAGTATGTAAAGACAATATGTATTAGAAATTTGCCAAAAGTAAATTCACTGTATTCGTTATTTGGATTTTTTGTAATGATAAGTACATTCTTCATGATTTATACTTTGCCTAATGATATTGTAAAAATATCTCCAAGCTTAATCTATTCATTAGTATTTATAAATTTATTTATTGCAATGTTTTTTTCTACATCACCATTATGGTTAGATTTCAAAGAAGTTCAAAGGTATTTACCATATGTTTGGATTATAGGGCAATTTTTTGCATTGATATATACACCAAGTATAATGACAATGATGGCAAACTTTAAAGAATTAATTTTTGTGCTTATGGTAATTAATATAGTGGTACTATCAATGTTATCTAGGTGGCAAGTTGTTTTACCATCAATGATATTGGGTATAGTTAGTAGTTTTATTACATATAAAGTGTTATTTGAACAAGAAGTGAATTTTAATATGCTTAGTGAGCATAACATTGAATATAAAATTATATACTCAGTAACTTTGCTAATTGTAGTTTTAATTGGTTTTGCAAAACCAAAGCAAGATCATGTGGACGACATAGAAGATAAGCTAGTAAGCACCGTGGATAAGCTACTAGTGACCAAGCATTATAAAAGTGATTTTTTGAATGTTTTGAATCACGAAATGCGTATTCCTCTAAACACTATAGTTGTCATGGCCGAGAATATGGCGGCAAATATCGGTAATTTATCGAAAGACCTTATTGTGCAATCTGTTAAATGCCTGGAGGGTGACAGCTATCGTCTGAAGACTTTAATTTTGAACTTACTTGAAACTGCCAATAATGAAA